>JBBRMO010000172.1:0-5042 GCA_038230815.1 Chthoniobacterales bacterium | reverse complement strand
TTCCGGGCGTAGGACGAAAAACCGCGAACGTCGTCCTTGGGAACGCCTTTGGGAAAGACGAAGGCATAGTCGTCGACACTCATGTGACGCGGCTCTCCCATCGGTTTCGGATTACCCGCCAGACCGATCCGGAAAGGATCGAGCAGGATTTATTGAAGCTCGTTCCGCGGAAACATTGGACGAACTGGAGCCACTGGCTCATCTGGCATGGCCGCCGGCGTTGCTTCGCGCGCCGGCCCGATTGCCATCATTGCGAAATTTTCGGCCTTTGCCCGAGCGGCAAGGTCTTTATTCGCGCCGGCGAAGCGCTTCCCCTGGAGCCTAACGACAAGTCAAAGCAGGCCTAGGAGGCTTTCGCCGTTTCCTTCAATTCCTCGACTTCCTCTTTCGCGCCTTCTGCTTTCTTTCGGAGTTTTTCGAATTCAATTTCGAGCGCCTTCAAATCGTCGTCGGAAAGTTTCTCGAGATCGACCAGCTGATTCCGCGCGCCAGCGAGCGCCCTGATCAGCTCGTCAAGTTTCAGGTGCACTGCTTTCGCGTCGCGGTTCTGGGTGTTCTGGATAAGGAAAACCATCAGGAAAGTAACGATTGTGGTGCCGGTATTGATGATGA
The DNA here is from genome assembly GCA_038230815.1 of Chthoniobacterales bacterium. Taxonomy (GTDB): domain Bacteria; phylum Verrucomicrobiota; class Verrucomicrobiia; order Chthoniobacterales; family UBA10450; genus AV80. The sequence goes on along the minus strand of JBBRMO010000172.1, from coordinate 4,430 downwards.
GCTGCCAGGTATCGGAGTAGTGAAAGGTCGGTCCAGTCAGCGCCCAAACGACGATAATGAGAATGGCGCCGACGAAGACCCAGGGGGTGCCGAGCACCGTGGACGTTCTCCGCGCGAAGACCCCGAAGGCATCCCGGGTCCGACAGAAAAAATCCCGCTTGTCGCCGGCGTTTTTTCCACCGTTCTTTTTCCCTTCATTCGTTCCGTTCTTTGCCATGTATCTTACCATCGCGCTTGGAACGGGGGCTGCGCGCATCCGAAGTGAAGTGCGCCGTTGCTTTCGTCCTTTCCGCGGCAAGGTTTGAACCTTGGCCAGGGCAATTCATCTCAATCTGGATAATGCCTGGCCCGCCGGCAGCCTCCCTGTGGAGACGGTGGATGCCGTGTCGTGGGGACCGCGGCTGCGTTTCTCGGCTCCCGCGCGGTTGATGGAAAAATTCCATCGCGAACACGAAGCGCGGGTCACGCCGTTCATCCTTTACGGTTCCGGGGATTTTCACCATTTGAGCGCGCTCTGGGCGCGCCGGATCGCAGAACCATTCACGCTCCTTTCCTTCGATAATCATCCCGATTGGGACGTGCGCCCGCCGCGTTGGGGTTGTGGTGGGTGGGTGAACCGGGCCCTGGAACTTTCGAACCTAACGAAGGTCAGTGTTTGGGGCTGCGGCAATTTTGAATGCTGGTGGCCACGGCAGATTTTTGGCAACCGGCGGGCTGAGGAGGACGGGCGGCTCGAGGTTCACCCGTGGGCCGACGATCGGCCGGCTTCAGCTCGGACCCGGCGAGGCGCGATCTTGCGCTCGAATTGGCGGGAGAATTTTGCTCGGTTCGCGGACGGATTGGGTGGATCGAGCGTATATGTCACGATCGATCTTGATTGTCTGCGCGCCGAAGATGCCGTCACGAACTGGGAGAGTGGGCGGTTCACGGTTGAAGATGTCAGATGGGCTTTGGCGCAGTTGCACGCGTCGAGCACAACGATCGCAGGGGGCGATATCTGCGGCGCGTTTTCGCCGCCTGTCTATGCGCGAGCAAAGCAGCGCTTCGCTGCTGGAATGGACCACCCGAAATCAGGGCCGCTGGATTTGAACTCGGCGCGAACCGTGAATCTCCGCGCCTTCCACGCGCTCTGGCCCGTCCTCTTGGGTGGATCGAGCGCTCCGTCGCTCGATGCTTAAAGTGGCGCCGAAAACGGCGCATTATTTTGCTCGGGCGCGATCCCGCCGGCGCGGGACTCGATCCAACTAGGTCAGTGAAATCAGAACAACGCCGGCGCTGATCAGAAGGGAACCCGTGACGAGTTGGAACGTGAGCTTCTCGCGCAGGGTGAAAGCGGCGGAGAGAATGACCATGATCACGCTGAGGCCCTGGAAGGGGTAGATAAAGCTCAGGTCGTAGTGCTGGAGGAGCCCGAGGTTGAGGAAGAATTTCATGGTCATGAGAAGAATGCCCGCGCAAATGGGGAGGACGAATTGGCGCGAGCGAAATCCGCCGGCGTTGGATGCTCCCATGGCTCTTTTTAAAAAAAGCTGACCTCCGACCTCGCCGGCCAGCGCGATCAGGACGATGACCAGGGAAATGCGCGTCACAGGCGTTCCTCCAACTGCGCGACCGGTTTCGCGACCAGAGCCAGGCCTAACGAAACCAGCGCAATGCCGACCCAGCGCAGAGTGACAATATTTTCCCCGAGAACCAACCAGCTGCCGAGTGGAACCAAAACGTGGACGGCCTGGGAAATGGGAAACGCGACTGAAAGCGGGATATAACGCAGCACATATAACCAAGTGATTAGACTGAGGATGACGAACACGATCGCGACCCAAACGTAGATCGAGGCCAACCCGGGAAGACCCGTCCACGACCATCGCGGACTCAGGTGCGCCGTCTCCGCCGCGCCGCGTTTGAGAAGTAACTCATAAATCGTCACGCACGCGACGCTGATTGCGAGCTGGAGCCACGGGTTTCCGAAGCCGGTCGGCTTATTTTTAGTTGCCATGGAGTTCGTGCGCGTTTCGAAAACGTTTCAGGACCGGATCGTGTCGCGTCGGTTCGAGGAACTTCAACACCGGCCGGAAGATTTTGTTCAAGATGGGCTTCGTGTGCCGGACATAGAGATCGAGCGGGAACAGGTCGCACCCGAGATGCAGCTTCGGTTGATAGTTGAGCGGGCTGCTCCGATAACGCTTCAGGCCCTGCCCAAGGGACCAGGTGAGGATGTCGCGGAAGGTATGAAAATAGAGGTGGAGATCGAGTGCCACCCGGTAGTCGAGTCCGAGGTAGTCGTCGTAGATCACGCCGTCGTGAACCAGCGCCACGCTGAAGGCGATCGCCTTTCCCTGCTGTCGCCAGACAAAAAATCGCGCCCGGTCCGGCATCCGGCGGCCCAGATCCGAAAGGTATTCTTTCGTCAAAGTTTCGAATTTGAGCGGGGATCGCTCGTGGACTTGGAGGTAGAGCGGATAGACCTCATCAACGAATGGGGTAATATCGGTCAAGACCTCCAGGTCAATCGGCGGCGCGGCCGCAATCCTGCGAAATTTACGCCGGAGATCCTTCCGCGTCGAAGCCCCGAGCGTGCTGACATAATCGTCGAAATCGGTGTAATCGAGCGTCAGTTCCGTCATCGGCATGCTCGGGACGCGCGTGTAATCGTTGGCCGCGAATTTCCAGAGCTGGTCGCGATAAGTCGCGGGAAAGTCTTTGAAAACGATCAGGGAAGCGTTCGACGTCTTGCCATAAATTTCCAGGACCTGGTAAAGCGCGTTCGCGATCCATTCTTCATCGTTCGGTGCGCCCACGGAGAGATGGCCTTCGCCCGCCGCGTTGCCGATCATGAGCAGCCGCATCGTGAGAAAACGCGGGAAGCGACGGCGAATCATCTCAACGGTGCCGCGCAAAGCCGGGATTCCTTCCACCAGGTTCTGCTGCACAAAGAAGACCGGCTGAATCCCGCGAACCTTTCCGTGCTGATCTTCCAGGAGGAGATAATGATGCTCGAACTTTGAGTCGAGCGTGTCGGCCACGATCTCGTAAAAACGGTGGTCCTTCGTTTCGCCCGCGAAAGCATCTTGCCAGGAGTGGCAGGCCGTCAGGTCTGCGCGCGAAAAAACGCGAGCGATGCCATTGGCGAAAGGAATGGTCTGGTTGGTTGGCATCCCGGAAAAGCGGAAACGTCCAACGTTCGACGTTGAACGTCCACCTCTTCTGTAACCTCTTCGCCGTGCGAAGAAGCGGCTACAGCTTCTCGGCTCCGCTCCGGATATGCAGGTCGCGCTGGGGGAATGGAATCTCGATCCCGGCTTCGCGCAGTTTTTCTTCGATCGCAAAATTGAGGTCGCTCTTGAACCGGCTTGGGCGATGGCTCATCTCGCTGCTCCAGACCACCAGCTCGAAATCGATCGAGCTTTCGCCGAATTGCTTCAGGAAAACACTCGGCGCCGGATCTTCCAGGACATGGGGATTACTTTCCCCGGCGGCGATCAAAGCCTCACGCACTTTGTTGACGTCGCTGCCATACGCCACTCCGATCGGAACGCGAAACCGAACCCGCGGATCGCCATAAGTCCAGTTCGTGACCGGTGAATCGATGAATTTCGTGTTGGGCACGATCATGGTAATGTTGTCATTCGTCACGATCACCGTGCTGCGAGCCCGGATCTGCTGGACCTGCCCGACGACCCCCGCGACTTCAACCCGGTCGCCGATCGTGATTGGCCATTCGGCCAGGATCACGAGACCACTGATGAAATTGCTGGCGATGTTCTGCAACCCAAAGCCGACACCTACGCCTACCGCGCCCGCGAAGACCGTGAGCGCGCCAAGGTGGATACCGGTATTTTCGAGCACGATAAAAATGCCGATGACCAGGACGAGGTTGCTGACGATCTGCGCGATCGCGTATTGAAGGGCACGATCGAGCCCGCTTTTGACAAGGAAGCGGTTGAAGAGAAAACGCTTCGTCCGCGAGGAGAACCAGAAGACCGCGATGAGCAATGCGATCAGCAGGAATATCTGAACCAGGCTGAGGGCGATCCCGGGTAACGGCGCCGTCCACAGCAGCGGAACGCCGGCGGCGTTTATCGCGTTGACGATAAAAAAGACGAGAGCGGAGAGACTGAGGATCGTGGTAACAATCGCGATGAAATTCGTGTCGAGCTTAAAACGCGCGAAGAATCGCCGGACGACCTCGCTTTGCAACGCGCGGGCAATAAGCACCCCGGCGGCCAAAAACCCCGCGAACGCCATGAGCCCGAGGAACGAGACATAATGCCCGCCGACGTAAAAAAGCGGGCGTTCAAACATCGCGAAGTTCACCGTTTCAGTCTGGGCTGCTCAAAGGGCTGCGCAACCCCGGAAACAACAAGAGATCGGGTCGCTGCGAGAGCCTTTCCTGGTAGGGCGAGACTCTGTCGAGCCGCGTCTTCTTAACG
>JBBRMO010000171.1:0-5067 GCA_038230815.1 Chthoniobacterales bacterium | reverse complement strand
GTCATTGTGCGCGCGATCGGCCCGTCGCTCCAAAATGTCGGGATCGCGAATGCGTTGCAAGATCCGACCCTCGAATTAATAAATGGAAATGGTGCGTCCGTGGCATCCAACGACGACTGGCAGCAAGCGCCGAACACGAATGAGATTCCGAATGGATTCTCTCCGAGCGATCCACGGGAATCGGTCATCGTGACGACGCTTTCCGCCGGCAACTATACCGCGATCGTGCGCGGCAAGAATGACACGGTCGGTATCGCTGTCGTAGAAGCCTACAATTTGCAGTAGGTCTCCTGGAGCCGCCTCGCTGGGCCAAAAAAGCGTGGGCTTTGGTTTTGCGGCGGGTCACGTTTCCGACGTCGCTCACCCGCCTTTGCGTAACTTCGGCGTGGCAGGCTGGGCGACGGCTACAGAAAGAAGCTACAGGGCGAAGTGCCTTCGTTTGCCGCATTTTTCCAGCTGGCGCTCGCGAGAGCCAGAGCTCCCTCGCCTCAATCGGGATGTCAGAATTGGTAGGGACGGCGCGCTGCGCCATCCATCGAAGCGGCATTATCGCCAGTAGAAAAACCGGTGGACGCTTGAGCGCGGCGTCCCCACCTTGAATAGGCGTCCACTTTCTGGTAGTCGCAGTGGGTGAACCCGTTGCTTTACGCGCTAATTGGCTCGGTGGCCGGCGCTACGATTGCCGCGATCCTATTTCTCCTCACGCGCCGGCGGGGTGTGGATGATTCGGAGTTCCTGAGCCGCCTTGAGGCGTTCGATCGCGCCCAGACACGGCAGGAAAAGATGTTCCGCGATGAATTTGGGAGGGTTCGGGAGGAATCGTCCGGCTCGTCGAGGGCGCAGCGCGAGGAACTGGGCGGGGCCTTGAAAAATGTGAGCGAGACAACCTTGAAATCGCTCACGGACATAAGCGGAATGTTGCGCGACCAACTCGATCAGGTCACGGGGCAGGCGCGCCGGCTTACGGACAACGTCGATGCGCGGCTGAAAGAGTTGCGGGAGGAAAACACCGGGCAGCTCGAAAAGATGCGCGCGACGGTGGACGAAAAATTGCAGGGCACGCTGGAGAAGCGCTTGGGCGAATCGTTCAAACTGGTGAGCGAACGCCTGGAGCAGGTGCACCAAGGGCTCGGTGCGATGCGACAACTGGCGAGTGACGTCGGCGGTCTGCAAAAGGTGCTATCGAACGTAAAGACGCGCGGAGGCTGGGGGGAAGTGCAGCTCGGAAACTTGCTTGAGCAGGTGCTGACCGCAGATCAATTCTCCAAAAATGTCCAAACTCGGGACGAAACGGGCGAGCGAGTCGATTTTGCGATCAGGCTCCCCGGGGATAAAAACGGCGCGCCGGTCTGGCTCCCGATCGACGCGAAATTTCCGACCGAAGATTACCAACGGCTTCTGGCCGCGCAGGACAAAGGCGATGTCGATATGATTGAAGGCGCGATGAAAGGCCTGGAGACGCAGTTGAGAAAAAACGCGAAAGATATTTGCGCGAAGTACATTAATCCGCCGCGCACGACCGATTTCGCACTGATGTTTCTCCCGACCGAAGGGCTTTATGCGGAGGCAATTCGGCGAGTTGGCTTGGTGGAGCAGGTGCAACGGGATTGCCGGGTGATTTTCGCCGGACCGACGACCCTCGCGGCCTTGCTCAACAGTTTGCAGATGGGTTTCCGCACTCTCGCGATCCAAAAGTCCTCGAGCGAAGTCTGGAATCTGCTGGCGGGGGTGAAAACTGAATTCGGAAAATTCGGCGAAGCATTGTCCAAGGTGAGGGAGAAGCTCGATCAGGCTTCCAGAGACATGGACAAAGTGGAGGTAAGGTCTCGGGCGATTACGAAGCAGCTGCAAAATGTGGATAACCTTCCGGCGAATCCGCAGCCGCTCCTGCCCGATCTGTTATCGGACGAGGACCTGTAGCCGGGATCGGTAATCCCGGGCTTGTTTCGACGTCGATCAAACCGGGATCAACGATCCCGGCTACAGCACTTCGTCCCACTTTGCTTTGTCTTTAAGCATCACTTCGCGCAGGAGCCGGATCGGGAGCATGCCGTGATTGAGCAGTTCGTCGTGGAATTTTTTGAGTGAAAAATTGGCGCCCTCCTGGGCCTGGTAATCGCTCCGTAACTTCAGGATCTCGAGCTTGCCGAGAGTGTCATTAAGATAACCAATGTCGAAGGTGCCGCGCATCGCTTCAGCGAGGGCAGGTTTCTCCTCGTAATAACAGTTGTCCTGGAAAAACTTCGTGGCCTCTTCGACTGACATTCCCTGGGTGTGCATCTTGATCGAGACGCAGAGGCGGCAGAGGCGGGTCATCGCGGCCTGAGCCTGAACCATCCGATATTTCGCGGCCCGCTGGACTTCGTCTTCGGATGGTTTCGCTCCAGGCGCGGCGCCACCGAAGCCTTCATCAACGATCATTTTTTCGCAGTAATGCGCCCAGCCTTCGATGAACGAGGTGGCACCGAAAACTTTTTCGGCCTTCGTGGCCTTCGATGAGTTTAAATGCAGAAACTGCACGTAATGGCCGGGATAGACTTCATGAATCGAAATCAGATCGCTCATGAAGTAATTGAACGAGGTGAGCCATTGTTCCTTCTGCAACTCCGTCCAGTCGTTCTCGGGCGGCGTGACATAAAAATACGCTTCGTTCGCCCGTTTCTCGAACGGGCCCGGCGTGTCCATCGAGGCGAAGCTGGTCGCCCGGCGGTCCGGCGGAGTCTCTTTCACCATGACCTTCGCGTCCCCCGGGATTGTCACCAGCTTCCGATCGACAACAAATTTCTTCACTGCCTCCAGCCGTTTGGTCACTTCCGGAATCAGGTTTTCCGCAGTCGGATGGTCGCTCTGGATTTGCCTGAAGATGACGTCGGCGGGCCGGGTCTCATCGATCTTTTTGGCGGCTTCGGAAAAAACATCCTGCTCCTTCTTTAGTTCGGATAGCCCCAGCTCGAGCAATTTAGCGGGCGGGATGTTCATAAACTCGGTCTCCGCCAGGAAGCGCTGGAATTTCTCTTCCCCGATCGCGAATTCCGGGGTGGCTTTCGGCAGCTTTTCCTTTTCCAGCCAGCTCGCATAATCGGTCAGCGCGATCGCGGCTCGCCGGTTCGACTGGAGGAAAGTGCCGCGGAGGGTTTCGTCTTTCAGATCGGCCAGTGATTCGACCAGGTCTTTCTTCAGGAACTCCGCCGCGCCGCGTGCGGTCTGAATGGCGAGCTCGACGTACGGCTTCGGGAGGACCTCGGCCAGATTCGTCCTGGCGGCGATCATGATATTGGGCGCCTGGTTCTCAACCACGACGATGCTGCGGACGCGGTCTTCGATCGGCGCGTATTTCCTTTTGGCATAGACGCCAACGTCGATCGCGCGGGCATAGGTCATCGGGTTGCGGTCGTAGATCGCCAGGTCCTGGATAAAAAAGAGCTCCTTTTTGATCGCGCCCTGGAGGAGGCGGAGATCGACGGCAGCGCGCGGACCAAGTTTGGTGAGGTCGAATTTTGCGAGGCGATCGTCAAACCGCCGGAGCCGGGCGAGCTCGGCATCGATGGCCAGGCGAGTGTCCTCGTTGATGCGGCCGTCGTATTCGCGGAACCCGAGCGCCGTGGCGTGGAGCGGGCGGGCGGCGAGGTATCCTCGAATGTATTCTTCGGCGACGCCGTCCAGCTCGGCGTCGGGCTTCAGGGCGGGAGTGGGCTTGGGCGAAGATTTTTTGGACGATTTTGGAGAAGGGGAGGAAGCGGAAGAATCGGCAGGGGAAGGGGAAGGCTTCGGCTTGGGCGGGGGGGAAGGGGCGGGTTTCGCCGAAGGGGTGGGTGACGCCTTTTGCATCGGTTTGACGGGTCCGGTTGGTTTTAGGGGACCGGGTTTGGGCGTGGGCGTCGGATTAGGGGAAGGCGCGCCCGAGAGGACCGTGATGGCCAGGCAGACCGGCAGCGCGAAGATGAAGCGACGTAATCTCATGGCAGCTGCGGCGCGCCAACCTTAGACGACGCTTTGCGCGTTGCCAAAAATTTCCGTATGGGCGATCATCGTCCTCGCCTGCCAACGGAATTTCACCTATGAAGCGCCGCCTTTTATTCAGCACGTTCGCCTGCCTGATCGTTTTCAACGTGCTTCTCGGTGTCCGTTTCTACACGGCTCACGCCGCCAGCGGGGACGATGACACCGGCTATTCCCAAATTTCTGTCTTCGCGAAAGCCGTCCAGCTTCTCCGCCAGGATTACGTGGATGGCAGCAAGATCAGCTACCACGACCTCATTTACGCCGCGATGAAGGGAATGCTGGCTTCGCTCGATCCGCACAGTCAGTTCATGGACCCGAACGACTTCAAGGAAATGCAGGACGACACCCGGAGCCGTTTCAACGGCCTCGGCATCGAGGTCGCGGTAAAGGGCGGGCTCCTCACCGTGATCACCCCGATGGAAGACACACCGGCGGCGAAGGCCGGCATCCTTTCGGGGGACCAGATCCTGCGGATCAACGGCAATTCCACGGAGAAGATGGATTTGCAGGACGCGGTGAATTTTCTCCGCGGAACTTCCGGGCAAAAAGTGACCCTCACGATTTTGCGGCCATCGACCAAGGAGATTAAGGATTTCCCGCTCGAGCGGACCGAGATCAAGGTCCAGAGCGTCAAGGGCACGAAGCTGCTCGACTCCGACCTGGGCGGGCCGTTCAAGATCGGCTACGTCCGTATTATTCAATTCAATGAACCAACCGCGGAGGAACTGGCGAAGGCGCTCGACGAGTTGCAGAAGCAGGGCATGCAGGCGCTGGTCCTGGACCTGCGGAATAATCCGGGCGGCCTCTTAAACGTCGCGGTTGATGTATGCGCGCAATTCCTTCCACCGGGAACAAAGGTGGTGTCGACCCAGGGCCGCGTCGCTTCCCAGCAGCGTGATTACTCCACCTCGACGAGCATAAAAGAGCGGCCGCACTTTCCGCTTGCGATCCTGGTGAATGAAGGGAGCGCGAGCGGCTCTGAAATCGTGGCCGGCGCGATGAAGGATTTGAAACGGGCGGTCCTGGTGGGCGAGACGACATTCGGAAAAGGTTCGGTCCAGAACG
>JBBRMO010000170.1:0-5073 GCA_038230815.1 Chthoniobacterales bacterium | reverse complement strand
GAGGATTAGGCCGCCACCTTGTTTCACCTCGAACACGCACAGGTCGGTGATGATGAGGTTGACGACGCCGAGGCCCGTGATGGGCAGAGTGCATTCCTTCAAGATCTTGGGGCTGCCATCCCTGGAGGTGTGTTCCATCACGGCAACGACCCGCCTTACTCCGGCAACCAGATCCATCGCGCCGCCAGGTCCCTTGACCATTTTTCCCGGGATCATCCAGTTGGCGATATCGCCTTTATCCGTCACCTCGAAGGCGCCGAGGATAGCGAGATCGATGTGTCCGCCGCGAATCATCGTGAAGGAGTCAGCGCTCGAGAAAAAGGCGGAGCCAGGCATCGTCGTGATGGTTTGTTTGCCGGCGTTGATCAGATCGGCCTCCACCTGATCCTCGGTGGGGAACGGCCCGATCCCGAGAAGGCCGTTCTCGGACTGCAGCGTCACGTTCATCCCTTCCGGAATGAAATTCGCCACCAGGGTCGGAATGCCGATGCCGAGGTTGACGTAGTAGCCGTCCCGCAATTCCTGCGCGGCCCGTTTCGCCATCAGGTCGCGGATCGGATTTTCTTTTTTTGCAGCGTTGCTTCCCTGGACGGTGCGGAACTCGATCCGTTTTTCATAGCTCGGGCCCTGAATGATTCGATCGACGAAGATGCCCGGGGTGTGGATCTGGTCGGGATCGAGCTCGCCGGCCTCGACCAGTTGTTCGACTTCGGCGACACAGACCTTGCCGCAACTGGCGATCATCGGGTTGAAGTTCCGTGACGTTTTCCGAAAAATGAGGTTACCGGATTTGTCTCCCTTCCACGCCTTGACCAGGGAGACCTCGGCCGCGATGCCGGGTTCAAGCACGTATTCCTTGCCGTCGAAAATTTTAGTCTCCTTGCCTTCGGTTAACTTGGTGCCGAAGCCTGTGCGGGTGTAGAATCCGGGGATCCCCGCGCCGCCGGCGCGCAACCTCTCCGCCAGCGTGCCCTGCGGAATCAGCTCGAGATCGAGTTCGCCCGCCAGGACCTGGCGCTCGAACTCCTTGTTCTCGCCAACATAGGAGGCCATGACCTTTTTCACCTGCCGCGTGCCGAGAAGAACACCCATCCCGAATCCATCCACGCCGGCGTTGTTACCGACGATGGTCAGGCCTTTCACGCCGCTGGCATGCAACGCGGCGATGAGATTCTCCGGAATTCCGCAGAGTCCGAAACCGCCCGCGGCGATGGTCATGTTGTCGTGGAGAAGGCCGGCCAGAGCCGCCGAAGCGTCAGAGTAAACTTTGCTCATGTCGAGATAGATTTAACCACGATTTTCGGGTTAGCGCACGCGTCTCGCCATCGCGAACTTTTCTGGGAAGATGGTTTCGGCGAGCCGCCGAAACCTGCGCGCGAGACGTGCGCGCTACCCAGAAGGCGGCTTGCCGCGTCGAGATTTCGTCGCAACATTGCAACTTCACTTTTTATGACCCATCCGACTCTTGCGCATCAACTCGCCCATTTCGCCTGCTCGCTCAATTTCGAAGACCTCTCAGAGAGCGTCGTCCACGAGGTAAAGCGAAGGCTGGTGGACTCGTTGGGCTGCGCGCTGGGAGCGTGGAATGAGGAGCCGTGCACGATCGCGCGCAACGTCGTCTCCGATTTCTCGGCGAAAAATGGCGCGACCGTCTTCGGCACTTCGCACAAAGCGCCGCCGGACTGGGCCGCCTTCGCGAACGGCTGTTGCATCCGCTACTTCGATTACAATGATACCTATCTCTCGAAGGAACCGGCGCATCCAAGCGACAACTTTTCCGCCGTTCTCGCGGTCGGCGAGAGCGTCGGCGCCACCGGCAGGGAAATGATTACCGCGACGGCGATTGCCTACGAAGTGCAATGCCGATTGTGCGATGCCGCCAGTATTCGGGCACGCGGCTGGGACCATCCAACCTACGGTGCATTTTCGACGGCGCTCGCTTGTGCCAGGTTGATGAAGCTCGACCCGGAAAAAACGCGGCACGCGATCAATATCGCGGGTGTCCATTGCGCGGCGTTTCGGCAGGCGAGGGTCGGGGAGCTCTCCCACTGGAAAGGCGTGGCGTTTGCAAATGCGGCGCGGCTCGGAGTCTACGCGGCGCTGCTGGCCCGCGGGGGCATGACCGGCCCGGCGCCGATTTTCGAGGGCGCGATGGGATTCGAGAAGGAACTTGGCGTTTCGTTAGGCAACGTTCGTGAGGTATTCGACAAGACCAGGGAGGCGATTCCAGGCGAAGGCCCCGCCTCCATGATCCTCAAGACGAGCATCAAGTATTGGCCGGCGGAATATCACAGCCAGAGCGCGATTGAAGCGGCTCTCTTTCTCCGCAACCAGATCGAGGATCTCTCCCAGGTGAAGACGATGGTGATCGAGAGTCACGACGCCTCGGTCGATATCATCGGGAGCGAACCGGAGAAGTGGCGTCCTCAACAGCGCGAAACCGCGGACCACAGTCTGCCGTATATTACGGCGGTGGCGTTGATCGACGGTGAGGTGACGGACAAGCAGTTCGCGCCCGAGCGTTTTACCGAGACCGGCATCATCTCATTCCTGCAGGGCGTAAAGGTGGAACGAAATGACGAGCTGACTGCACTCTATGCCGAGGCGGTGGCGAACATCGTTCACGTCCACCTGGCTGACGGTCGGACCCTGACCAAACGCGTGGACTACCCGCTGGGCAACGCCAGAAACCGGTTGAAAGATTCCGAGGTGGAAGGGAAATTCCTGAATCTGGCGGCGCCAAAGATCGGCAAGGAGGCGGCCGATCGGGTGATCGAGCACTGCTGGAAGTTTGACGAGGCGACCGACCTCGGCCCCTTAATGAAGTCCATCGAGATAACGAGTAAATGACCTCGAAAAAACCCCCGTCATCCCGAGCGAAGCAAAGCGCAGTCGAGGGATCACGTCGAACGTCGAGCGGCTTACCACGGGGTTCCTCGAGTGCGCTCGGAATGACTGCGGGTTCAGGTTTACGCCGACTCCTTGGGAGCGGCTGTGTCGCGATGCCGGGCGTGTTCAATGCCGCGATGGGGCGGCTGGTCGAACATGCGGGGTTTGATGCCCTCTACATCAGCGGCGCTGGTCTATGCAATGCGACCGCCGGCGTGCCCGATATCGGTTTATTGACGCTTACCGAGGTGGCGCAACTCGCGGGCTATATTGCGCGCGCCGTGAAAATTCCGGCAATTGTCGATGCGGATACCGGTTTCGGCGGCGCGGAAAATGCCGCGCGCACCATCGAGGAATTTGAGCGGGCGGGATTGGCCGGATGCCATATCGAAGATCAGGAATTTCCGAAACGCTGCGGCCACCTCGCGGGCAAGACGCTGGTGGCAACGGAAGACATGAGCGAGAAGATCTCGGCCGCGGTGGCGGCCAAGCGAGACAAGGATTTCCTCTTGATCGCGCGGACCGATGCCCGGGCGGTCGAGAGTTTCGCCAAGGCCGTGAAACGGGCGCAGCGCTATCTGGCCGCCGGGGCCGACGCGATCTTTCCGGAGGCGCTCCAGACCAGGCAGGAATTCCGGGATTTCGCCAGGGAGGTGAAGGCGCCGCTCCTGGCGAACATGACTGAGTTCGGGAAAGGCCCGCTGTTATCGCTCGCGGAATTGGCCGACCTCGGCTATCGAATGGTCATCTACCCGCAGACGGCGTTCCGCGTTTCGATGTTTGCAGCCGGCCAGATGCTGCGCGATTTGAAAAAGACCGGCACGCAGAAAAGCTGGCTCGACCGCATGCAGACGCGCCAGGAGCTTTACGAGTTGCTGGCGTACGATCCCACGAAGTAGAAGGAAAACGATATGACCACTGAAACAAAACCAGCTTACAGCCCCGGTCTCGCCGGAGTAGTCGCCGGCGAGACGGAGATCTGCTGGGTCGATCCGAACGCGGGCCTGATGTACCGCGGATACGACATCCACGAGATGGCCCAAAAGGCGAACTTCGAGGAAGTCGCTTACCTGCTTCTGAAGGGCGAACTGCCTTCCGGGGATGAGCTGGTGGCTTTTTCAAAGGAACTCGCCGCGGAGCGAGCGCTGCCGGAACCGGTTCTGAAAATGCTGCGGCTCATGCCGAAGAATACCCATCCGATGGATATGCTGCGGACCGGCGTTTCGATGCTGGCCCCTTTTGATCCCGACCTGAACGATCACTCGCACGAGGCCAATGTCCGAAAGGCGATCCGACTGCTGGCAAGGGTCTCAAGCCTGGTTACGGACGGCTGGCGGATTTCGCAGGGACAGGAGCCGCTCGCGGATAAGCCGGACCTGACCCACGCCGGGAACTTCTTCTACAAGCTGACCGGGGGCGTTCCTCAGGATTGGCAAATCCGGATGCTCGACACGATTTACATTCTGTATGCGGACCACGAGTACAACGCCTCTACCTTCGCGGCGCGGGTGACGGCTTCCACCCTGGCGGACATGTATGCGGCGGTGACCTCCGCGTGCGGCACGCTGAAAGGTCCGCTCCACGGCGGAGCGAACGAAGAGTCGATGAAGATGCTCGACGAAATCGGCACGGCGGATCGCGCGGAGAAGTGGATGATGGACGCGCTGGCGCAGAAGAAAAAAATCATGGGCTTCGGCCATCGCGTTTATAAAGAGGGCGATTCGCGGGTGCCGATCATGCGCGAGATTGCGCGCGATTTGGGAAAGCGCCTGGGCAAGGAACAATGGGTGCCGATCTGCGAAAACCTCGAGGCGACGATGGAACGCGAGAAACAACTCTGCGCGAACGTGGATCTTTACGCCGCCCCAGTCTTCACGATGCTGAAGTTCCCTCCGGAATTAAATACGCCCATCTTCGCCGTATCTCGCGTGGCGGGCTGGTGCGCGCATGTGATCGAACAGCACGATCACAATCGGCTGATCCGGCCGCGCTCGCTTTATACCGGGCCGCAACTGCGCCCGTATCCCGGTTCGGGCTCGGGCAACGGAGCAAAGTAAATTGATGGCGGACACCGGGTCGCAATCGCTGCAGGAATTCTACGCGCCGGCCAACGCCTGCTTCGGTTGCGGGCCGTCGAACCCGGATGGACTTCACATCCGTAGTTTTGTCCGCGGAGATGAAGTG
>JBBRMO010000169.1:0-5162 GCA_038230815.1 Chthoniobacterales bacterium | reverse complement strand
GCGATTTGCGATTTGCGATTGCGAGAATGCGCGCCCCGCGGTTATCCGCGGTAGTGATGATCGTGCGCGCGCCGGGCGGGCCGGAAGTGGCGAGCATGGCACGGGCTACCTTTTCCGGAGAACGAAGGGTGATGGCGCAGATGGTGGAACCCGAACCGCTCAGGAAAGCACCGAGCGCGCCGGCGGATTCGGCGCCGGCAATCACATCGTCGAGAAACGGAATCAGCTTTTTCCGGAAAGGTTGATGGAGATGATCCATGAACGCGCCCTGCAGGGATTGATATTCGCGCGACGCGAAGGCTGCCGTCAGGGCGCAGGCATTTCGTGAATTTTCCACGGCCTCCAGCCGGTTGATGCGGGCGGGGAGGAGCTCCCGGGCCGCGGAGGTCGCGATCTCGAAATCGGGGACCAGAAGGACAAAATGGAGCTGCGCCGACACGGTGAACATCTGCCGCTCGAATCCACGGACGACATTGAATCCGCCGTAGCAACCCGGAGCGGCGTTATCGGGGTGGCCTTCCAGCCGGGCGCAGAGCTCGAAGATGTCGCGGCGCTGGAGCGGACGATCCAGCAACTCGTTCAACCCATGGAGAACGCCGAGCCGGATCGCCGCGCTGCTACCCAGTCCACGCGATGGCGGGATCTCTCCTGCGATCCCGCAGGAAAAGGAGAACGGCTTCCGGGCGGCGCGTTGGAAGAAGGCGTCGCCCGCCAGGCGCGCCATGGGCGCGATTCGGTCCCCTCGCCCCCGCGTAACCGTGACTTGATTATAAAGGTGAAGCGCCAGGCCGAGACAGTCGAATCCCGGGCCGAGATTGGATGTGCTCGCCGGAACGCGGACGGTGACCTGTTGCATGATTGGTAGGCGAGACTCGTTTGAGCCGGGGCGCTATCCAAAGCGAAGCGCGCTGACATTGTAACCGGCGCGGCCTAACGGGCAAGAGACGGACACTCGACGTGTGACAACCGAATGAGGTAGTGATTGCGGTCGCTGCGTCCTGGCCATGAAGATATCCGAATGGATCGAACCAAACGTACACGGGGGGTTCATCGCGCAACAAACTGATGCCCTCCGGCTCTGCACCTGCCCGGACGGCTGGGTCGAACGCTTCGGGGTGGATGTGCTGATTTCCTACAAGACCGACGCGGCCCTGGAGCGGCTTAAGACCGAGCTGTGCCTCTGGGCCCTCAACGTGGACTTCAAGTTCCGCCGGGTGTTCGCCCGTTTCCTGCCCAAACAAAATGCCGACCGCGAGGCACCCCGCCTGATCCTGGGAGATCCGGGGACGAATTTGGAAAGCACGGCACTGGAGCGGACTCTGCGTTACGCCATCGATTTCGGGGCCGGATACTCGGTCGGCCTTTTTATCGATCAACGGGAGAACCGCCGCTTCGTCCGCGACCTGGCTCCGAAAATGATGCTGAACTGTTTTTCCTATACCTGCTCATTCTCAGTCGCGGCGGCAACCGTTGGCGCGCAGACGGTCAGCGTCGATCTCTCGAAGAAATCGCTGAACCGGGGCCGGGAGAATTTTGCGCTCAATTCGCTGCCGACCACCGATCACCGTTTTCTGGCGGACGATGTGATGGCGGTGTTGCCGCGGCTGGCCCGCAAAGGCGAAAAATTCGACGTCATAATTCTCGACCCGCCAACGTTCTCGCGTTCGCATCGCGGCAAAGCGTTTCAGGTGGAGCAGGACTTCGAGACGTTGCTGCTGGCGGCGTTGGAAGTGGCGGAACGAAACGCGAAAATTCTGCTTTCAACGAATTGTTCGACCTTGGGCGAGCGCGCCCTGGAAGTGATGGGCCGGTTTTGCCTGAAAGCGACGCGGCGCGCCGGAGAGTTTCATCGCGAGCCTGCCCTTCCGGATTTTCCGTCGGGCGTCGGAGCCGCCACGATCTGGCTGGCGTTGCGATAGGTGGATCACGCGCTCCGTCGCGCGATGTCAATCAGGGCAGGCGGAGCTGGGGCAGAAGAAGCATCGAGCGACGGAGCACTCGATCCACCATTTTTGAAACATCGACAACGCCGAGAGCGCTATTCTTTTTTTTGAAACACGCAAAAGTCCTGCTCAATTCGAAGTCTAAGTAACATGGATGAAGAGATTTCAGGACCCTCCGGGGATGTGGCCGAGCGCGGCCTGCGCTACACCAAAGACCAGTTCGAACAGATCCTCGCGCAAACGGAAGAATATGTGCGCGAAAACCCGGGACGCTCGATCGCTTACGCGGTGGCGGCCGGTTTTGTTCTGAATCGTTTGCCGATCTGCCGGATCCTAAGCGGGATCACGCGCCTGGCCTTTATCACTTTTAAACCGGCGATCCTGGCTTACGGCGCGACGAAGCTTTATCAGGCCGCGCAAAGCGACGAATAGGCTCCTCTGGAGCCGCTGCCTTGGCTCCAAGGGCCGTTACTTGTCGAGGGTGAAGCCGACTTTCACGGTCACCTGCCACTCTTTGATCTTGCCGTCCTCGATATGGCCGCGGGTTTCGCCCACTTCGAACCACCGCATGTTACGAATGCTCTTCTGGGCGCGGGCCAGCGCATTCACCACCGCGTCCTCGATGCTCGTGGCGGACGCGCCAACTAATTCGATCTTCTTGTAAACATGATCGCTCATAGAGTCACTGTTGAGCGCGCGCGTGGCGAAAACAAACTAAATAAACTGTCAAACGGGGAGATCGGTCGCGAAGACTTGGTCATCCTGAGCGCAGTCGAGGGATCCCTTGTTGAAACCGTCAGGCAGCGCAACGGGATTGCTCGACTGCGCCTGGAATGACAGCGCACGGCGAAGCGACTGAAGCCGAGAGAACTTTGGATTGAGTGAATCCCCGAGATCGCTAGCCTCTGTGCCATGGCCGAAAACATTGAGTCGCATCTGGTCGAGAAGCGCGTTTTCAAACCAGCGAAGGCCTTCGCCAAAGGTGCGCGGATCAAGAGCCTCGAACAATATCGCCGGATGTATCGGGAGTCGATCAAGCGGCCGGACAAATTCTGGGCGCGCGAGGCGGGGGAACTGGTCTGGGAACGCCGCTGGAAGAGTGTGCTGAAATGGAAAGCGCCGTTCGCTCAATGGTTCGCAGGCGGGAAACTGAACGTCTCCGTGAACTGCCTCGATCGGCATCTCGACGGACCAACCCGAAACAAGGTCGCGATCCTCTGGGAAGGCGAACCGGGCGACAAACGCGCCCTGACTTTCCAGCAATTGCACCGCGACGTCTGCCGCTTCGCAAATGTGCTGAAGCGAAACAAAATTCGGAAAGGCGATCGCGTCATCATTTACCTGCCGACAATTCCGGAGGCCGCGATTGCGATGCTGGCGTGCACCCGGATCGGCGCCGTCCACTCCGTCGTCTTCGGCGGGTTCAGCGCGGATAGCATTCGCGACCGGATCGCGGACTGCGGCGCGGTGGCGGTGATCACGGCCGATGGCGGCTATCGCCGGGGCGCAATCGTTCCGCTGAAGAAGAACGTGGACGATGCGCTGCGCGGAGAAACGTCGATCAAATGCGTGATCGTTTTTCGGCGCGCGGGAAACGACATCCACATCGAGGAAGGACGCGACGTCTGGTGGCACCGCGAGCTCGAATACGTCGACGCGCATTGCCCGGCGGTCGCCGTCGACAGCGAGCATCCGCTCTACATTCTGTACACCAGCGGCTCGACAGGGAAACCGAAGGGAATTCTGCACACGACGGGCGGATACCTCGTCGGAATTTATTCCACGATGAAGTACGTCTTCGACCTGCGCGCTGATGATGTTTACTGGTGCACGGCGGATATCGGCTGGGTGACGGGTCACAGCTATGTCGTCTACGGCCCGCTCGCGAATGGCGCGACGACCCTGATGTATGAAGGGGCACCGAATTGGCCGGAGCCGGACCGCTTTTGGCGAATCATCGAAGAATATGGAGTGAATATTCTCTACACGGCGCCGACGGCGATCCGGGCATTTATTCGCTGGGGCGATCAGTGGCTCAAGAAACACGATCTGTCGTCCTTGCGCCTCCTCGGGTCGGTCGGAGAACCGATCAACCCGGAAGCCTGGATGTGGTATCGCGACAAGGTGGGCGGCGGGCGATGCCCGATCGTCGACACCTGGTGGCAGACGGAGACGGGCGCGATCATGATCACCCCGTTGCCGGGCGCGATCCCGACGAAGCCCGGCAGCGCGACGCTCCCGTTTTTCGGGATCGATGTCGCGGTGGTAGATGAGAGGGGCGACGAAGTAAGCGCGAACGTGGGTGGGAAACTAGTCATCCGCCAACCGTGGCCGTCGATGTTGCGGACCATTTACGGAGACAAGTCGCGCTATAAAAAACAATACTGGAGCGAGTTCAAAGGGCGGTACCTGACGGGAGACGGGGCCAGACGCGACAAGGATGGGTACTTCTGGATCGTCGGGCGGATCGACGATGTGCTGAACGTGGCGGGGCACCGGCTCGGGACCTCTGAGATCGAGAGCGCGCTGGTGAGCCACCCGAAGGTTGCCGAAGCAGCGGTGGTGGGGCGGCCGGACGAGTTGAAGGGACAGAGTGTGGTCGCATTCGTTACGGTGAAAGGCGACGTGACGGTAAGTAACTCGCTCAAAATGGAATTGCGCGAACACGTGGGGATTCACATCGGCGCCATCGCCAAGCCAGATGAAATTCGGTTTGCCGAAGCGTTACCGAAAACGCGCAGCGGCAAAATCATGCGTCGACTCCTGAAGGAAGTGGCGAGCGGCAAGACCGTCACCGGCGACACGACGACGCTCGAGGACCTGGGCGTGCTGGCAAAATTGAGGAGCAACGAAGAATAAATCTGCTACGCGAAGTCGAGTTGGAAGGGCGAGACCCTCGAGCCGTTCCCGGCCGCAGCAAATCGTTGCGGCTCGACTGAGTCTCGCCCTCTCAGGAATCCGACGCTCCTTGAAATCCCTTTGTCAAAACCTGACTTCGATTAGCCTTACCCGGTGAGTTTCATTCGAACAGGGGTGCGCGAGATCGGGCTGAAGATTCGCCGGCAGAAGACGCGCATGGCGTTACGCCACGAGAAGCGGGTCCTCCAGAAAAGCGAGATCAATCTCGGCCGCGAAGGCTGCTCCCAGGCGGTAAATTTTCCGGAAGTCCGCAATGAAATTGTCGCGCTCAAGAAGCTCGAACAGGAACAGAAGGAGGTG
>JBBRMO010000168.1:0-5176 GCA_038230815.1 Chthoniobacterales bacterium | reverse complement strand
TATGTTTTTGCGCGCGGCGCGACCGACAACAAAGGGCAGATCCTCTCGCATATCCTCGGGGTTCAGGAAGCGATTGAGCAGAACGGCGATCTCCCCGTTAACCTGCATTTCGTGATCGAAGGCGAGGAGGAAATCGGGAGCGGTAATCTTCCGAAATTTCTCTCGGACAATCGCGAGGCGCTGAAATGCGACGTCGCCGTGGTCTCGGACACCGGGATGGTCGCGCGGGGTGTGCCGACCCTGAGCTACGGATTGCGCGGGGTGACGGCGTTGGAAATCAAAATCACCAGTGCGAAAATGGATTTACATTCAGGCGTCTTTGGCGGCGCGGTCGCGAATCCCGTCACGGCTCTTGCTCGTCTCCTCGCGACCCTGCACGACCAAAATGGCCACATCGCCATTGAAGGATTCTATGACACGGTGAAACCGCTGGAAGATTGGGAGCGCAAAGCGTGGCGCGCACTGCCGATCGATGGGGACAAAGCGATCCTCGATGAAACTGGCGCGCCCGCGCTCTTTGGCGAAAAGGGTTACAGTACGCTCGAGCGCATTTGGGGCCGTCCGACCGCTGAGATCAACGGGATCGGTGGCGGCTACCAGGGGATGGGAACCAAAACTGTGATCGCGAGTCACGCGATGGCGAAACTGACCTTCCGGCTCGTCCCAGACCAGGAGGGGGATGACATCCTGGGTCTCGCCGAACAGCATCTCAAAAAACACCTCCCGCCTGGCGTGACGATGGAGATTACCCGTGGCCACAGCGGACCCTGGTATCTCACTGATCCGCATTCCGAGGTGGGCAAAGCGGCGCAACGCGCGCTGCGTGAGGCCTTCGGCAAGGACCCGGCCACGATTAGGGAAGGGGGCAGCATTCCGATCGTGTCGCAATTCCGGAGCATTCTCGGCGTCGAGACGCTTCTGATGGGATTGGCGCTGCCGGATTGCCGCGCCCATTCGCCGAACGAGAATTTTCCTCTCGAAAATCTGGAGGGCGGGATTCGCCTGAACAAAGCCGTCCTCGCCGAGTTGGCGAAAAAGTAGCGTGCTCCCAACTCGCGTGGCACCCCGAACGGAGCAAAGCGCATTTGAGGGGCCCCGTCGAATGTTGTCCGACGCGCCACGGGATTCCTCGACTGCGCTCGGAATGAGTGTCCGATGGCGCACCTTCGCCATCGGGCTGGCCGCCCTCGCTATCCTGAGCATTATCTTCGCCGCTCCCGCCCACGCCGAGGAATCGATGGGCAATAAGCTCAAGAAGATTTTCGCGCCCACTCCGACTCCTACGCCGCACAAGCGCCCGAAGAAAAAATCCACGGCGGAAAAGTCGCCAACGCCGAAACCGACAGCCACGCCCGAAAAATCGCCGGCTCCCAAACCCACGGCAACTCCGGAGACATCGCCTTCTCCCAAAAAGAAGACGGCCGCGAGTCCCACTCCATCAGAGAGACCTGAATCGAGCCCATCCATTTCTCCCAAAAAAAGAAAATCTTCGTCCAGCCCGTCTCCGGAAACTTCTCCGAGCGGCTCGCCCCGAAAGAAGAAGAAAAGATCTTCCACTTCGCCGACGCCATCTCCGGCGGAATCGCCTGCACCTTCCGCCAGTCCAAGCGCGACCCCCGAGGCGAGCGAATCACCCAGGCCGTCGGCGTCCGAGTCCGCTTCGCCCAGGAAGAAAGGCGCTCCCGCGACCATTTCTGCCGGCCAGATTTCCGGCTTCGAAAGTTACCCAGAGCCTGTGCGCAAGATGGTGGAGACAGCTCTCGATCTCACCACGCGCAACTTGGATTACAAGTATGGCTCCGCCGATCCAAGTGCTGGCGGAATGGATTGCTCCGGGTTCGTCTTCTATGTCCTGAGCCAAAACGGCGTGCGGGACGTGCCGCGGGATTCGAGCCAGCAATACGTCTGGCTGCGCAAGGCCGGCACGTTCAAAGCGGTCAATAGCCGCCACGAAGATACTTTCGAACTCAACGAACTGGTTCCCGGGGATCTCCTTTTTTGGACCGGCACCTACAGCATCGATCGGGATCCGCCAATTACGCACGCGATGATCTATCTCGGCCGCGAGAAAGGAACGAACCAGCGCGTCATGGTGGGCGCGAGCGACGGTCGGACCTACAAAGGTGAGTCGCGTTATGGGGTCAGCGTTTTCGATTTCAAAATCCCAAAACCCGCGAAAACAGAAGAGGGGAGATTGAGTCCGAACTTCATCGGCTACGGGCGGGTCCCGGGAATGTAGCGGTTTCTCTTAAGAAGCAGCGGCGGTTCGCAACCGCCGTCTTAATAGGTCGGCAGTTTCAAAAACTCCGCTCCTCGAGGTCTCTCTCATCGCTCGTTAGGTGACGCGGACATGACCGGCGTGGGCTGTGGCCTCGGCGCATAACTTCGATCGCGTTGGCGTTTGGACCAGGCGACGGCAACCATCAGCAGGACGAGAGCGATGATGAGACGCTGTTCGGCCGAAGTGAGAACGAAAAGACCGAAAAAGCGTTTCACGTTCTGGCGTAGGTAATGGGGTCCTCGACTCCCGCAGCGCGAAATCCCTCGAGACGGAGCTGGCACGAGTCGCACTGACCGCACGCCAGTCCGAGGCGGTCTGGATCGTAGCAACTGTGCGTCAGCGAAAGATCGACGCCGAGTTCGAGGCCTTTGCGAATGATCTCCGCTTTGGACATCGAGATCAGGGGGGCGTGAATCCGAAAGCGGGTTCCTTCGACGCCGGCTTTCGTAGCCACGCTAGCGAGGTTCTCGAAGGCGGAGAGAAATTCCGGGCGGCAATCCGGATATCCGCTGTAATCGATCGCGTTCGCGCCAATAAAAATATGAGCAGCGCCGAGCACTTCGCACCAGGCGAGCGCGTAGGAAAGGAAGATCGTATTCCGCGCGGGCACATACGTGATTGGAATCGGGCTGGCGTTAATCGCCGCCCGATTCTTTGGCACCGCGATCTCGTCAGTTAAGGCAGAGCCGCCGAAGATCCGGAGATCGATCTTTGCGATTCGGTGATCGCGCACTCGGAGCGACGCCGCTACGCGCCTGGCGGCATCCAGTTCAAGATGGTGCCGCTGCCCGTAATCGAAAGAGAGCGCGTGCGGTTCAAACCCGTCGCGACGACAAATCGCGAGAGTGGTCGCGGAATCCAGCCCCCCACTCAGCAGGACCACAGCGCGTTTCATTGAAGGGTAGGGGCGGCGCGCTGCGCCGTCAGAGCCTTCCTGGCGGGGGTTCTCGGAAGCCGCCGCATGCCGTCCCTACCTTCCATCGGGAAATTCAGCGCGAACGGTGAGAGCAATCCCGCCGCGGGCTGAAAATTCCGCGGTGACAGTCGCTTCGCGCGGCGCACAGGCCAGGACGAAATCATCGAGGATCCTGTTTGTGACCGCTTCGTTGAACGCAGGCTCGTTTCGGTAGGAAGCCAGGTAAAACTTCAGCGACTTGCTTTCGACGCAGAGCTTTGCGGGAACGTATTCGATGGTGATCTGAGCAAAATCCATCTGGCCGGTGACCGGACAGAGCGATGTAAAATCAGCCGTCTCAAAGCGAATCCGGTAATTGCGTCTGGCGGGATTTGGAAAGGTTTCGAGCCGCGCTTCCGAAGGCGAAGCCGGAAGACGCGCTTCACTCTTGCCCAGTAAAGTCAGACTTTCTGTAGGTTTAGCCACGGTGGAATTTATTCGTCATTCCGAGCGCAGTCGAGGAATCCCGTCAATTAACTGGACGCCGGGCTTTAGAGGGATTCCCCGGGATCAGGCTAAGAGGTGGCAAGCCGGGATTCCTCCAGCGCTCGGAATGACTTAATCCGGATGGCGTAACGCCGGATCGGCCAGCGCGCGCTCGCGGTCGCCGGGCTTGTTGTAGTTCCAATACGCGACTTTCAAACTGCGTTTCATTTTCATCCAACTGCCGTCCGCGGCGTTCCAGGCCCGGAGCAGTCCGGGAAAGTCGCGGTCGAGAATGAAATGATCGGTGCCCGCGGAATGTTCGACCGAGACGTCGATCTCGCGTTCGGTGGACTTGAAAGAAATCTTCGCTGGTTTGAAAACGAAGGAGTCCTTCTTCGAATTGATCGCCGTGGCCGCGAGCTGCACTTCGAAGCCCGCCGGCTTCGAGAAATCGATCGTGCGGACGAGCCAGGGAAGTTCGTCGTAAAAATAACCGTTGACCGGCACGCTGACATTTTCTTTTCCATCGGCCATGCCATCCCAATAAGTGTGGTACTCGTAGGCGAGCCGATCGCCTTCTCGCCGCGCTTCCTTAAAAGTGTTGCCGCAACTGTCGTTGCTCGTGACCGAAAACTTGAAGAGCTGGGCGTTATCGACGCGCCAGAAGTTCGAGTGCATTTGTTGGTAAACGTAAAGGCCCGTCGGCACGTGGAGAATCTGGTTTAGTTTCAAAACCGGAATTGCGTCGGGCTGGTTCGGGTTGTCCGGTTTCACGAGCTGCTTCGGATCGAACGGTTCGCGCACCAGAATGTGGAGGACCTCGCAGGGGCGGGGAACACCGTAGCGGGTGATCTGGGCATCATAGATATTGAATTCAGCTTTGCCGTCACCCCAGTAGCTGTTGTTTTGGAGAAGAGCTGGCGTGAACTGCGCGATTGCGCGGGACGCCGTCATGACCGCCAGGAAGAAGAGCAGGCGCAGCATTCCGCCAAAATATGGGATTCGCGATGGGTGTCGAGCTTCTGCATCTGGGCGGACTTGGGCAGCCTGCCCGCCGGAGCCTTGCGAAGGAGGTTGAGACGTTGGACTTTGTGGTGAATGAGCGGAGATCAGGATCAAGAGCAGGGGGGGCCCCGGGCGGGCGTGGCCAATCCGGCGGTAATCGACCTTTTCGGCGTGGACGGGAAAACGGGCGAAGTCCTCCTTGCGATGAACGAACCGCGGGCGTGGGATGGCTCGGACGAACGGCTCCACGAGTTGCAGGAGAAATTTAACGCTTACGTTTCATTCCTCCTTGATGGCGAGATGGTCGCAGCGCATCCGGAACTGGGCGGCAAAGCGGCTCGCATTGAGCTCCGTTGCGACTACCTGCCGGATGAGCGGACGTTGGGATTGCTGAATCTGATTCACGACCAGATCACGCTTCAAGATATCAAGATGGAAGTCGTGGTCGCGCAGCCAGGGTGCGGAGATGCATGCACTTGTCGCACTCCCTAAGGTGCCGTCATCCCGAG
>JBBRMO010000167.1:0-5179 GCA_038230815.1 Chthoniobacterales bacterium | reverse complement strand
GATCGCGACGGCAGCGAAATGAACAGCGACTGCTCCTCCGATAGCAGTCCAAACCTGCCATCTCGGCGGCGGACGATAGAGAAGTGGTCCTGCCATATTCTTCTACTTTGCGGCGCCCGGCACTCCAGCCGTCGCCTGACTCTTGATTTCGAAGGACAACTTGGTGAATCCGGAGGAGCGAATTTGGTCCAGCATGCGAATCACGTTTCCGTGGACAGCGTCCTGGTCGCCGCGGATAAAGATTTTTGCCTCCGGATTAGTCCGGTAAACTTGTTGCAACCTCGGCAAAATCTCTTCGAGCGCGATCTTGTTTTTGTCGAAGTAGTAATAGCCATCCTTGTCGACCGAGAGACTGACATAATCTTTTTTCGACTGGGTCTTGCCGGACGCACCAACAGGCAACGCCACCTTCATGCCTTTCATGGTGGTCTGGCTCAGGCTCACCATCATGAAACTCGCGAGGAGAAAGAACATGATGTCGATCAACGGGATGATCTCGATCCGCGCGTGTTTCTTTGGGATGGGTGAGGAGACTTCCATGGGAACTCTTTAGATAGAAGAGCGTGTCGCCGAGGTCGGCGTCGTGCCCGGAATCTGCACCTCTGAATGTCCTGACTTGCTTTGCGCTTCCAACATAACCTCCAGGTTCGTTGCAGCCGTCTGCAGTTCGAACTCTAAGTTAGACACACGGGAAGTGAAAAAGTTAAACGGAATCAGCGCAAAAATTGCGATCCCAAGACCGCACGCCGTCGCGATGAGCGCTTCCGCGATACCGCCGGTCACCGCCTGGACCGCCAGCTCTTCGTTTCCGAGAAAGCTGAACGATTTCATCAGGCCGGTGATCGTGCCCAACAAACCGAGCAGCGGGGCGAGGGTGACGAGCGTGTCCATCACGACGAGGAACCGGCCGGCGCGTTTGATTTCGATACCGGCGGCGACCTGGAGCGCACCCTGGAGCGACGCGTGCTGATGGTTCAAACCGTTCCACATCATGCGGAGGACCGGGTCTCGCGAATCGCGTGAAAGCCGGGACGCTTCGGCGACATCGCCGACTTCGATGGCGGTGAAAACTTTCTCGATCCGTTTCGGATCGCGGCGCATCCAGCGGCCCAGCCACCAGAAGATGCGTTCAAGGACCACGGCCAGCGCCGTGAGTGAGACCGCCAGAATCGGCCACATGATGGGGCCGCCCTTTTTGAAGTTATCGATGAAGAAATTTTTGTCGAAGGCGCTCTGTGGCGTCGGACTCGCCGTCGGAGAACCGCTGGCGGATGGGGAAGCGCCGGCAGCTGTCGTGGTTGTGGTCGTGGAAGCGGGCGACATTGCGCTC
This sequence comes from Chthoniobacterales bacterium, assembly GCA_038230815.1. Taxonomy (GTDB): domain Bacteria; phylum Verrucomicrobiota; class Verrucomicrobiia; order Chthoniobacterales; family UBA10450; genus AV80. The sequence continues at coordinate 3,849 of JBBRMO010000167.1, read as the reverse complement.
GTCGCGGGAGTGGTGCCAGGGATGGGCGAAATTCCCGGAGCCGTAGCGGCGGGGCTCGTTCCCGTGACGGGCGGGACCGCCGGCGTCATCACCGGCGCCGTGGCGGGGCTGGTCGCTGTAATGGGTGGTGCGCCGGGAGGGCGATTGGTCGGTGGCGCGTTGGGCGGCGGAGGCTGGCCGAACGAAGTCAGCGCGAGCGTGACGGAGAAGAGGCTGGCGATTAGCAGTGTTTTCATAGGTTGATTAGAAAGTTGTCCCGAGCGTGAATCCGATGAGTTGGGTATCCTCTTCAAGGAGATAAGCGCTAGTCGAGCAAAACTTTCGCGGATGTCATTTAGACGTTTCGGAGGAGCCACTAATATTAGTTCGCATGATCCTCCCTCGTGGGATGTAGCTTAGGGTTAGGAAATCGCGCGAGGGAAGCATTATTTTTCGTTCCGGCGTGCGTGCGCCACGAAGTTCCGCAACGGCGGCCAATCGCCAATCCGTGCTTCGAGTTCGTCCCCATCCCTGATCGGCCCGACGCCGGACGGCGTGCCGGTCATAATAAGATCGCCCGGCAACAACGTCAGCGACTGGCTCGCGAACGAAACGATCTCGGCGACGGGATAAATCATCTGGCTCGTCCGTGCCTGTTGTTTCACCTCGCCGTTTTGACGCAGGGTGATGACCAGGTCGCTCACCTCGACATCGACATAAACGAAGGGCCCGATCGGAGAGTAGGTGTCGAAAGATTTGGCGCGGGCGAACTGTTTCTCGGAATTTTGCAGGTCGCGATCGCTGATGTCTTCCGCAACCGTGTAACCGAAAACGTGCTCGAGCGCCTGCTCCACGCTCACGTTTTTCGCGCGGGCGCCGAGAAGAATCGCCAGCTCCACTTCGAAGTCGGTCTTGTGCTCGGGGAACGCGATCTCGATGGTGCCCCCGTGGGGCAGCAGGGAAGTGGGCGCCTTGAACCAGATCAGGGGCGTGCCGAGCGGGGTTCGTTTCATCTCCGCGATGTGATCCGCGTAATTCAAGCCGACGGCGATGAGCTTGCCCGGAGCGACCGGGATGTCGATTTGGAGTTCGCGCAGAGGCACTATCGCGGCGGTGAAATCGAGGCCAAGCCAGTACGGTTGGGAGAGGAGGTGCACTTCCTCCCCCCGCACTTCGCCGTAAACGCGTTGACCGTGATGGATGAAGCCGCCGAACGTGCGCATGGGGGGCGAGCTTCAGACTTTCAGAGCCCGCGCGTCAAGCTCGGCGCTTGTGAATGAAATGTCATCGCGAGGCTGGCGAAGCGCGCCGTCGGAACGTCGCCCCTGCAAATTGCGCTATCGCAAATTGAGGCAGTCGATGACGGTGCGCCTGTTTTTGCGGGAGCAGCAGAACGCCTGAGACGTCTCTCGCCCTCTTCGCGGCTCGGGATGACGGATTTTATTTCGGCGCGACCACCACAAAATCGCGAACCGTTTTTTGCTCTGGGATCGAGAACGGGCCACGTTCGCCCGCAAACCAGAAGGCGCTGGACGATCCGCCGTCCAGATTCATCGCGCGTTGGACTTTGAGATCGGGAACTACTTGTGGCGTGACCAGAATTTCCGCGAGCTGGGCGAGCGTTACCCCGGAGCAGAAACCGACTGCGGCGCGATCCCCATTTCCGGTGAAAACGAAGGTGCGCCGGGCCGAGCGGTTCGTGTTCAGTCCCGCGACGACCTGCCCGCGTTCCACCAGGAAGGGACCGCATTGCAAGGCGGCGAGGGTGTTCTTACGCGCGGAATATTCCGTGGAACGAAGCAGTTCGACCCGTCCTTTCGTGACCACGAGCACTCCGCTGAGCAAGCGCGCCTTACGAAATGGGGCGATTAATTTTCCATCGCTAATGAGCAATCCCACCGGTGCGTTCTGGGGATCGAAATATCCGCCGTTAACACCCGCGATTCCGTGGCTGCGGCGAGCCGCGCCGGCCAGATCCTCGGCGCCGGTTGGATCGTCAATGACACGCAGGGTTGCCGATTTGGTGGCGAAGAGACCGAGGTCGAGTGTCGCCTCGTCGCCCGAAGCGGGCCCGGTCAGGACAACCGTTCGGTGTTCGACGCCGGCGGTAGCGCTCCTCTCGGTTTCGGAAGAGCTCACACTCCAGCCGGCGTGGACCGGCGCGCCGAGCGACAGGAACGCGAGAACGGTTAGAAAATTTCTAACCGCCATGTTTCTGAAGCATCGTAATGAAACGGGGGTCCTGCCGGAGCGGATCCCAGATTGCGCTTATTTTGACCTGCGCCACCGTCAATTGTCCAGGGCGCGAGAGAGCGGTGGGGGCGAGCGGAGTTGCGCGGATTCCTTCCGGGGTGACCTCAAGGGCCCAGGCGAGGATGAGGGAAATGGGGAAACCGATGAGCAGGAGAATGATTGTCAGCCGCAGCGCCCAGGAGGGAAGGTCCCACGCTGGAAAAACAGCCGACGCGAGGCTGGATGGCGCCGCCCGCCACGACCGCGTAGGCCACCGCGACGCGATAGACTTTACGCCGCTTAATTTCTTCGAAAAATCCGGACATCGCTCCGTCAAATTAGCAGACTCATACCCAATCTGAGACAAGAATTCTTGGCCCCGACGTTGCAGCGTTCTTATTCTGGGAGGGACGCGCTTTCGGGCGTCCCTCTTTCGTCTTCATCCGGCAAATAAGCCGGAGAGGCGGACGTATGTTCCCTCCGTTATTTTTCGCCGCCGACCAGGCGGGGAGAGTCAAAGCCGGCAGGACAGTCGTGGCGAACTGGATAATGGCCGCCGCCGACGCCGTATCCAGCCGCGCCGCGATAAACTTTGCGCCGTCGGAGCGCACCGAAGAAACAGTAGAGCCGTGAATCTTTGAATGAATCGCTCAAGAGGCGGAGTTGTTTCTGGCCGATCACTTTACCCCGGTCGCAAAAACGGTCTCGAAATGAGGACTTTGTTTTTCCCGCGAGACGACCGTGACCTCGATATTTTTGAATCCGGCCGTTTCGAGGAATTGGTGGAGCTGGACTTCACTGAAGCCGAGCCAGAGGTCCGCGTAAAGATCACGGGCGCGTTCAAACCGGTGACTCAGCAGGTCGAGGATCACGACCCGGCCACCCTTGCGCAGAATGCGTTGCGCGCCGGCGATGGCGCGCTCGGGATGGATCGCGTGATGTAAAGCCTGGCTGAGTATGGCGAGATCGATCGTGGCCTTCGTGATCGGGGGATCTTCGATGTCGCCAAGGCGGTATTCGAGATTCGCGAATCCGTGCTGCTTGGCCAGCTTCGCCCCAAACTCGACCATTTTCGGAGCGTTATCGACTGCAACTACTTTGCGCGCGGTCTTGGCCAGGAGCTGGGAAAGGGTTCCTTCGCCGGCGCCAAGATCGGCGACAGTCAGGGGCGGGAGTAACGAGATCAAGGTGTGCGCCAGCGCCTGCCAGGAGCGGCCAGGAACGTAGCTCCGCCCAAATTTTCCTGCGAGCTCGTCGAAATACTCCCGCGCCTTGTCGCGGCGTTTCCGGAGAGTGAGTTGGAGCGCGGTGCGATCGCGCGCGGTTTCCGGCATTTCCCGCGCGAGAACGCGAATCAGCTCGCTCACTTTCGCGCGGGCGGGGTTGCGCTCCTCCTTCGCGATCAGGCCGTAATAAACGTTCTTGCCGGAGCGCCGATCCTCGACCACTCCCGCCCGTTTCAATTGGGCGAGATGACTCGAGATGCGCGATTGCCCCATCCCCAGAATTTTCTGGAGCTCGGCTACCGAAAGCTCGTCCTCCTCGAGGAGAAGAAGGAGCCGGAGCCGGGTGGGATCGGCCAGGAGTCGGAGAAAATTAATGGTTGACGCCATTTTGCACCTCCACGATATATCGACG
>JBBRMO010000166.1:0-5180 GCA_038230815.1 Chthoniobacterales bacterium | reverse complement strand
TCTCAATGTCATGGTTTGGAGCCCACGAGCGGGTCACGGCGCGGTGGAGACTTCCGGCGGCATCCCGTTGTTTATGCTCTCTCCTTAGACTCATCAAGTGACCTGTTTTGCGAATTTATCATTGGCTCTTTTAAAAAACCGCGGAAGACCCCGCGCAGAGCTCCACGAAATCCTCCCAGCGCAATTCCAGCCACGGATCCACTTTCTTCAGTTCCGTCAGAATGATCCTGGCCACGTTTTGGCGCGTAACTTCCAAAGTGCGGCTGACTTTCGATTCGTGCCAGCCCCACATCCGGGCGATCTCGCGCTGGGTGAGCTGGTGAAGGTGGACCAGTTTCAACATGAGAATGGCATCCTCGTCCTGCTTCGCGAAGGCGCTCTGAATCGCCTCCCGCAGCAAATTCAGCAGGGGTTTTTCACTCGTCGGTTTTTCCGGCTGAGCCCGGCGGTCGAAAAAATCATCCGGCGAATCGGGTGACGACGGGACCTCGACGCGGAAACTTTGCCTTCTTTTTAGATCGACCAGGCGATTCGTTGCCACGGTCAGGAGCCAGGATTCCAACGCGCACCTTCCTTGGTACTTGGTTAAAAGCGTCTGCCGATTTCCGCGCGGGGCAAAGCAATCGGTCCAAAGATCCGCCACCAGGTCTTCTGCTTCGGTCTGGTTCGCTCCCCGGGCGCGCAGGACTCCCACGAGCTTGCCATGGTAGCGGGTGCGCAATTCCGCGGCGGCCGCAGGTTCGGCGGCGAGGACCCGTTGGACAAAGCCCAGGTCCTGTTCGTGACGCGACGCAGTTTCAACCGGCATAGGGAAAAAGAGGATGGGGTTCGGCGTTTGGAACGTCAACCATTTTGACCCGTCGTCCGCCCCGCGTTCGGGTCTGACCCGCGGGAGCCTGGCCAGCCTGGATCGCCGGGAATGCGGCGCTCCCTCAATGCGGCTGCGAAAACCAGAACAGGTCCCGCCCTGGGATCAGGAGGTGAATGATAGCGGTGTATAAGATGATGAAGGACCGCGGAATCCAGACTTCCAGGTTCGTCAACGGAATGTACTGGCGAGAGTCGGAATCCTTTCGCAACGCGTTCCACTCGGCTGTGAATGGTGCGAGAGGGAGCTGTTCCTCGATCGCCTCGACCACGCGAAACTTGGCCGCCTTGAGGTAGCGATAAGAGCGGACGAGGCGGAGCCAAAAGCAAAGGCCGGTGTTGATTTTGAGGAAAAAAGAGTTCGCGCTCTGGCGGCGATCGGCAATTCTGTCCAGGAGTTGCAAATAGATCCTGTACTGCTCGAGGAAGAGGATACTCGGCGGTGTCTCGCTAACTCGGCGAAAAAGCGTGGCCGGTAGGTCGGCTTTCATTTGCTCGCCGTCGTCATGAAGAAATGGTTAATCTGCTCTTGACCCCGATAACTTGCAACGGGAGCGACCATCCGCGGGCGGATGTCCTGGACGGGCGGGGCAACGTAGAATTGGCTTGCCATTGCAAACGCGGAGATGTCCAAACAGGTGTAGTCCCAGCAAACGTTTATTGCTGAGTAACATCGATTAAGCACCGCATGCCCGGCCTGTCCTTATCGCATTCGGGACCCTTCATTCTGGGTTTCACCGGCCATCGCCGCGTTGAAAACGAAGGGAAGGTCGCGGACGTGCTCCGGGAAGTGATCGCTTCGATCCACCGGGATCTCGGGGGCGAGATGATCGGGCGATCGTCCGTCGCGAGCGGTGGCGATACTCTCTTCGCCGAAGCTTGTGTCGCTGGGAATTATGGATGGATAGCCTTGCTGCCTTTTTGCGAAGCTGAATTTAAGAAGGATTTCGGCGACGCGGATTGGAAGCGGGCTCGGGCGTTACTGGACAAGGCTCAGCGAATCGAAATCTTGTCGGCGACGACCGAACGTCCCGGAGGCTATCTTCATTGCGGCCTGGCGACAGTGGATGGGGCGGACCTGGTGGTGGCCCTGTGGGATGGCAAAGCTCCGCGTGGGCCCGGAGGAACTGCGCAAATTGTCGAGCACGCGCGTCTCGTCCAAAAACCTCTCATCATCGTTTCTTCCGGCACCCTGGAAGTGACTCGAGAGCGATTTCCCTAGAGTGCAGTGATCAACACCTTATCAGCGCGACGCGCAGAACCGGATTCCGGTTTATGAAACGGTTGCTTGCTTTAGACGGGGGAGGGATTCGTGGAATTTTTTCCCTGGAAATTTTGGCCCGCATCGAATCGCTCTTGCGGGAGAACAGCGGAAATAAAGACCTGATCCTGGCAGACTATTTTGACTACATCGCGGGCACCAGCACGGGCGCCATCATCGCGACCTGTCTCTCCTGGGGAATGACCGTCGCGGATGTCCAGGAGCTCTACCTGACACACGCGGTCGAAATGTTTACCCCGGCCCGGTTCTACCGGCGCTTTTGGAACAAGTTCGACGCGGGGGCGATTACGAACATGCTGAAAATGGTCTTCTCCGAGGACGGCGAGGGCAAGGTGCCGGCGACTCTGGCAACCAGGAAACTTCGGACGCTGCTCACTCTCGTGATGCGCAACCATTCCACCGGCTCGCCCTGGCCAGTCTCCAATAATCCGGCCGCGAAGTTCAACGACGTCAGTCAGCCAGGATGCAATCTCCATCTCCCTTTGTGGCAGCTGGTCCGAGCCAGCACGGCCGCCCCGGTTTATTTTCCGCCGGAAACAATCGACCTCGGGGGCAAGCTCCAGGTTTTTGTCGATGGAGGGATCAGCCCTTACAACAACCCGGCTCTGCTCCTTTATCTCATGGCGACACTTCCCTCCTATAATCTCAAATGGGAGACCGGGATTGATAAGTTGCTGCTCGTCTCCGTGGGAACCGGCCGATCCCGTGACGGGGCCGGGTTACTCCGGGGCGATCAGATGAACCTGCTCTACAACGTTGGACACATTCCGACCGCACTCATGTCTTCCATCAGTGTCGAGCAGGATGTGCTCTGCCGGACGATTGGATTGTGCACAGTGGGCGAAGAAATCGATACCGAGATTGGGGACTTGAAGGATCCGACCCCAGCCGACCGGGCGACCCGGAAGTTCACTTACCTGCGCTACGATCACATCTTCACCTCTGAGGAAACCGAGTTAGCGAAACTCAAGAGCAAACGCGGCTTTGACCTCGACAATCTCGGCGTGATCCCAACTCTCCAGCAGATCGGGGCGCGCTACGCCGAAGAACACGTCAAGATCGAGCACCTGGTCCCGGGGCTGCGGAATGGCGTCAATTAGGAATCGAAAATTGGTCCGTCCGCCTCGTCCGATGTTTGCGCTTTGCAAAGTTGGGGCCAGACTTTCCCCTGCGCTTTAACTCATTGTTGTGGCCATACCGACCGATTCCGATTTCTGGGAAGACCTCCTGATTTTCATCGAGGAGGGCCGGGTTATTCCGGTGATAGGGGAATCTATTGTTACCTTTGGGGATGACGATCAGAATCTTTACCAATGGCTGGCCCTGCGCCTGGCGGACAAGCTCCAGGTCCCGCTCGACAGCCTGCCGGAAAATCCGAGCCTGAACGATGTGGTTGTCCGCCACCTGCTGAACGGCGGCTCGCGCAACATCATCTACACGCGACTCCACCGCATTCTCCGCGATGAGTGTCCGACTCCGGGAACGATCTTGCGCCAGCTCGCTTCGATCTCCGCCTTCAATCTTTTTCTGACGACGACTTTCGATCCTCTTCTCGAAAACGCGTTGAACGCGGCCCGCTACGGTGAAAAGACCCAAACGTTGCGGCTTTCTTTTTTTCCGGAGGCTGGCGAGAAAGACCTGCCTTCGCGCAAAGCCGGTTTGAATCGCGCCACCGTCTATCATCTTCTCGGCTCCGTCTCGCCCAGTCCCGAGTATGTGGTCTGGGAGGAAGACGCGTTGGAATTCGTTTGCGCGCTGCACCAGCACCTTCCGGTAATGGAGAAACTGGCGCGCGATCTCAAGGATCACGGTCTGCTCATTCTCGGCCTTAACTTCTCCGACTGGCTCGTTCGTTTTTTTCTCCGAATTACGAAGCAATCGCGCCTTTCTGAGTCGCGATCGAACACGGAAGTTCTGGCGGTGGGTTCGGCTGGAGTCGTGCCTGAAAGCATGGTGCTTTTTTTTGGCGGGGTAAGCAGAAACATTCAGGTTGTCGCGGCCGATCCCGGGGAATTCGTGGCCGAGCTGGAACGGCGTTGGCGCGAGAAGCATCCACCTGAGGAGGGAACGCCCACTGAATATGTTCTGCCGCCAGAGCTGGAGATGCCAGCGGGCGCCATCTTCATGAGTTACGCTCGGGAAGATGAAGAGGCGGCCCGACGATTGAAGGCCGGGCTCGAGCGTTATGGCTGCGTGGTGTGGTATGACCGCGAGCGATTAAAGCCCGGCGGGAACTGGGCCAACCATCTGGAGGACGAAGTGAAAGGACGTTGTTCGCTTTTTCTCTCGGTCGTTTCGCAAACGACCGAGAATGCGCCTTCCGGATATTTTCATCAGGAACGCAACTGGGCCGCGGAATGGGGCGCGATGTTTTCCGAAGGCGAGGAGTATTACGTCCCGGTGATTATTGACGATTCACCTCTGGGAACGAAGCGTGAGCCCCGCAGTTTTCGGCATATCCAGGCCACGCGTTTGGCCGACGGCGAAGTAACCGAAAGTTTTGGCCGGCATCTCTACGCCTTGCAACAAAAACGGCTGGCCGCGCTGGCCGCATCATGAATTCGACCGGCGCCGCCGTGACCCGTGCGGGTGAGGCCGACCCGGAATCACCCTGGCTTGGGTTGCGCTCGTTCGGAGAGGAGACGCAAGGTTATTTTTTCGGACGCGCCGTTGAGCTCCAGGAATTTTTCGAGCGAGTCCTGCACAAGCCGCTCACCGTTTTGTTCGGGCAATCAGGACTGGGGAAGACTTCCCTGATTCAGGCTGGGCTGATTCCCAGGCTCCGCGACGCGACGCTTCTGCCGGTCCGGATTCGCCTGCGTTACGACGACGACGCCGGAACGCCCGGGCAGCAAATGATCGAGGCCTTGCGTCACGAACTCGATCGCGGCGGACAAGGCGACCTTTCGAAACGGTGCGCCGAGGCGTCCAACCTGTGGCTTCTCCTTCACGACCCCAGGTTCGGGTTCATCAACGAAGGAGGCTCGCCGGTTATTCGGCCGGTCTTCATCTTCGATCAGTTCGAGGAGAT
>JBBRMO010000165.1:0-5222 GCA_038230815.1 Chthoniobacterales bacterium | reverse complement strand
CCGATGGACGTGAAGGGCGGCTGTTCCCCCCAGAACATTTTTGGAATCTGCCGACGTATTAAGCGAGCTTGCGCACGGGTGCAACAGATTTCTTAATGATCTTAAGCGAATCCCAGGACACCATGCAATAAGTTGTCTCATGAAAGTGGGGCTGCGCTACCAAACGACCTATCGTTACGAGGAACTGGTCGGGTTCGCGCCCCACGACGTTCGCCTTTTTCCGCGGAGCGATCGCTTCAGTCGCGTGCGCCGGCTCGACTTCAATGCGACGCCTAAAGCAACGATCCGCTATTCGCGGGACCTCTTCGAAAACACAGTCGCCTCCTGCTATTTTCCGGGACGCGCAAAGGAGATGGCGTTCCGGCTCGCGCTCAATCTCGACCTCGATGAAAAAGATCCGTTCCATTTTATTCTCGAACGCGACGCCGTGGAACTGCCATTCGCATACGACGCCCGAACGCAGGAATTGCTCGCGGCCTACCGGGAAAGGCAGGTGAAGGAGCCACTGGTCGTGCCGGCGTGGGATGCGCCCAGCGCAAAGAACCGGCGCGGGACCGTCGAGACGCTGACCGACCTGAACAAAAGGCTGCATGAATGCATCGGCTACGAGCGGCGCGAGGAAGGGCAGGCCCGACCGCCGGCGGAGACTCTGCGTCTGGGACGCGGCGCCTGTCGGGACGTGGCGGTGTTACTCGCCGAGTTGCTTCGCCAGATGGGATTGGCCGCCCGCCTAACGAGTGGTTACCTCCGGGAAGGTGATTCTGAAACCAAGCGCGCCGAGGGGTCGCTTCATGCCTGGACGGAAGTTTTTCTGCCCGGCGCCGGCTGGATCGGCCTTGATGCGACCAATGGCGTTTTCTGCAATCATAATTTCATCGGAGCAGCCGTGGGACTGACTCCGGCCGATATCACCCCGATCAGCGGAGCCTTTTATCACGAGAAGAAAATTCCCGCGCAGATGACGAGCAAACTCGAGCTGATCAACTTGTGAATGTTCCGCGTGTCATCCCGAATCGCGCCGGGGAGGAGGGACCTCGCAGACGAACAGGGAATCTCCGCAGCCTCATCGCCTTGGTCGGGTCGAATACGTTTGTCTGGCGCAAGTTAACGGCTGACCGGGTGTGAGTCCCTCGTCGTCGGTGCGACACGGGATGACAGCGGCTTTGTGGTCGACCATATCTTTCTGAATTCATGCTGGCTGAACTTCAGCTTCGAAATTTTCGCTGCTTCGAATCGCTCCGGGTCGAACTCGCTCCCGGCTTTAATTTTTTTCTCGGCCGAAACGGGCAGGGGAAAACCTCGATCCTGGAAGCGGCCTGTGTTCTCCTCCGCTTGCAATCGCAGCGCAGTTCCACCCTTGCGCCGGTGGTGCGATTTGGCGAGAAGGCGTTCGGCGTTGCTGGTCGAATCAAGAATCATCGGCTCGAGTTCCGGTCCGGCGCTCTGCGCCGAAAAGTTTCGATCGACGACGTCGAGCAACGGACGTTGGGTGAATATCTGCGCCTCGAACGCGTCGTCTCTTTTGCCAACACCGATATCGAATTGATCCGGGGCGGCTCCGAGGCGCGACGCCGCTATCTGGATTTTCTCGGGGCGCAAATCGATCCCCTTTACCGGCCAACTCTTCGCGCTTACGAGCGGGCGCTTCGATCGCGAAATGCGCTCCTGAAATCGCCCCAGTCGCGTCCGCGCGAAATTGCAGCCTACGATTCACCGCTTATTGAGCATGGCACAAAGTTGGGCGTGATGCGGGCGCGGCTGGTGGAGCGATTGGCGCCCGTGGCAGCGGACGCCCATCGGCAGGTGAGCGGCACCGCCGAAGCGTTGCGTCTACGTTTCGCGCCTGGAAATGGGGAGAGCTTTGCCTCCGATCTCGCAAACTCGCAGGCGAAGGAGTTGCGGCTTCGCCAGACAATCGTAGGACCGCATCGCGATGAGATCGAGCTGGCCGTCGAAGGGAAGGGCGCGCAACAGTACGCATCCGAAGGCCAGCAGCGGACGGTCGCGCTCGCGCTCAAGATTGCGCAGGCTCGAATTTTCGCCCTGGAGGAAGAAACGCCGCCGCTGCTCTTGCTTGACGATATTTTCGGCGAACTGGACCCGGTTCGGCGCAACGCTCTTCTCGCGCATTTGCCCGCGGACGCCCAGAAATTGGTGACCGCAACCACGATGCAGTGGCGGGACGAAGTGACCGAAGGGGTGGTCTTCGAATTGCAGGATCGGCAGCTAGTCCCCGGGTAGGACCTAACTTCCGAGATGTCCGATTATTTGTTTTTCGCGCGCCGTCTCCAATAAGTCGAACGCCTCGGAAAGGCGTCTCTCCCTGAAAGGCCTTGCGCTAGTCCTTGCGGCAGCTTCTATTTTTTCATGCGCAATCTCGGGGATGGAATTCCGCTGAGCCTGGCCGGCTCGTTGCTCGTGGCCCACCCCAACATGCTTGATCCGAATTTTCGGCGCGCGGTTTTGTTCATCTCGGCCCACGACGCGGAAGATGGCGCTCTGGGAGTAATCCTGAACCGCCCGCTGGATAAGCAGGTCGCCGACCTGGTGAACGAGGCGCCACCGGAAGGTTTGGGCGATGTTCCGGTTTTTCTGGGCGGACCAGTGGGGAAAAATCAGCTCATGTTCGCCGCCTTCGAATGGCAAAAGGGCGAAGGCCTGAAATTGAATCATAACGTCGGCGTGGACGAAGCGCATCACCTGGTGGACGAAGATCCCGCCTCGATTCGTGCGTTCGTCGGGTACGCCGGCTGGAGTGCGGGCCAGCTCGAAGCCGAGATGAAACAAAAAGCCTGGATTCTGCAGAGACCGTCGCGTGCCGCCCTTGCCCCCGCTCGTTTACCCAAGCTTTGGTTTGAGATCATGCGCGGACTCGGCCCGTGGTACAAAATGCTCGCCGCCGCCCCGGACGATCCGTCTCTCAATTAGGGAATGGCGATCGGGGACTGGTGAAGAGAAGATTCCACTGGCCGCGCGAATAACTTCCACCTATCACTAGTCACTCATCACCCTTCACGTTTTTTCAACATGATCATTGGCGTTCCAAAAGAGATTAAGCAGCAAGAGCATCGGGTTGGGCTCATCCCCGCGACAGCCGCACCCCTGACCCGGAAGGGCCACACCGTTCTGGTCGAGAAAAGCGCGGGAGTGGGCTCTCGTTTTTCCGACGAGGATTACATCGGCGCCGGGGCGCAGATGGTCGATCGGGCAGAGGAGGTGTTTGGCAAGGCGGACATGATAGTGAAGGTAAAGGAGCCGTTGCCCCCGGAGTTTGGGCTGCTGCGCAAAGGGCAGATCCTGTTCACCTATCTGCATCTCGCGGCGAGCAAACCGCTCACGGAAGCGCTTCTTAAGTCGGGCGTCACCGGGGTCGCTTACGAGACGATCCAAGTGGGCAACAAGCTGCCGCTGCTTGAGCCGATGAGCGAAATTGCGGGGCGCATGTCGGTGGTGATGGGCGCGTATTACCTGGCCAAGCACAATGGGGGCAATGGAGTTCTGCTGGGTGGCGTGCCCGGGGTGTTGCCGGGCCGCGTGGTCGTGATCGGCGGCGGAACCTCCGGCGTGAATGCGGCGCGGATGGCGCTGGGATTGAAAGCGGATGTCATAATCCTCGAAGTCGATGGCGAACGAATGCGCTTCCTGGATCTGACCATGCCGAACGTAAAGACGCTGTACTCCAACGAAGCGAATCTGACCGAACTGATGCCGACGACCGACCTGTTGATTGGCGCGGTGCTCGTGCCCGGTGCCAAAGCGCCGAAGCTGATTACCCGGGAAATGTTGCGGGCGATGAAACCCGGCAGCGTCTTCGTGGACATTGCGATCGACCAGGGTGGTTGCGCCGAAACTTCTCGCGCCACCACCCATGAGGATCCGATTTACGTCGAAGAAGGGGTAACGCACTATTGCGTGGCCAACATGCCGGGCGCATATGCCCGCACCTCCACCCAGGCCCTCAGCAACGCGACCGCGCGTTACGTGGAGCTGCTCGCCAACCTCGGTCTGGAAGGTGCCTGCAAAAAACAGCCGGCGCTAACCGGTGGGATCAATGTGCGGGACGGCAAGATGACCTACGCAGCCGTGGCCGAGGCTCACGGATTGTAGTTCGAAGCCGCCATTTTTGGTTCAGCCATGGGAGGTTCTGTCTGCTCTTTCCGGAAAGGATGAGACGATCCGGATCGGGAGCAACAGGACGGCACGCAACTGCCTGTTAAAGTTATATTTCGGCAAGGCCGAAAACTTCCTATGCTTCGATTCAACTTTGTCCCAAGATGGGCACTCAATCCAAACTATGAAAAAACTAATCTGCATCTTAGCCAGTGCCGCGCTTCTCGGAGCCTGCGAGCAAAAGACCGAAACCGTCACCCCACCAGCCGACAAAAAGACGGAAAACAATACAACTGTCGTAAACCCGGCCTCGACCGTGAAGGAAAAGACCAAGGAGACGACTAACACGAACACAACGAACACCACGACCGCGTCGACTCCTTCGAATTCGAGCTCGAGCAGCACGACGACCACGACGACCTCGAGCCCGAGCCCGTAGTCTTAATCAGTTTCAATTCGCAAAGTCTTCCCGGGGATTCGTCCCCGGGAAGACTTTTGCTGTACCGCACGGTCCCCGGGGGATCCACTCCGGCTCATGATCTTGCTCCTGCTGTTCAAGCTTCCAGGAAGATTAGGATCAAGATCAGGAGCATGAGCAGGAAGGAGAACGGAGGGTTGTGATAGGATGTGCACGCATGGCGAAATCAGGCCTCTCCTTTCCTAAAACGAACAGGTTGATATTACCGGCCGAATTTGCCCGGGTGAAGGGGCAGGGAAAAGCTCAGCGGGGCCGCTTTTTAGTCCTCGGTGCGCTCAAACTCACGGAGGAGGAATCGTTCCGCGCCGGGTTCGTCACCCCGAAGCACATTGGCGTGGCAGTTGTCCGCAACCGGGTGCGGCGCCAGCTGCGTAACCTCATTCGCCTGGCGCAGCCGCGGCTGCAAAGTGGTCTGTGGCTCGTTGTCGTGGCGCGAGCGCCGGCCGCGCGCGCAAGTTACCAGCAGTTGAGAGATGAGTGGTTGCACCTCGCGGAGCGCGCTTCTATTCTAGCGCCCTGATGCTTTTTCTGGCGCGTCTTTTCATTCGCGGATACCAACTGCTCCTTTCGCCAGTGCTTTCGTTTTTAGGCGGACCAGGCTCGGGATGCCGTTTTGAACCGTCCTGTTCCGCTT
>JBBRMO010000164.1:0-5231 GCA_038230815.1 Chthoniobacterales bacterium | reverse complement strand
GAAATGGAGGGACGACCGTAGCCTGCCCGCCGCGGCGGGTGTCGTCCCATTATTCTCGGTCCCGGGACGAGGGTCGTCGCTAACGATGAAGATGGATCACCGGCGTCTCCCGAGAATAGTAGGACGGGACGGAGCCCATCCCTCCAACCATGAAATGGAGGGACGACCGTAGCCTGCCCGCCGCGGCGGGTGTCGTCCCATTATTCTCGGTCCAGGGACAAGGGTCGTCGCCAATGATGAAGATGGATCATCGGCGTCCTCCCAAGAATAATGGGACGGGCCGGAGCCCATCCCTCCAACAGCCGTTGGCGTATTTCGTTGCGCCTCACCTCCTGCCTTCGCTAGAAAGGCAGGATGGAGATTTGGATTCATCGAAACGGGGCGTTTGCAGGGCGTTTTTCGGAATCCGCCATTCGCGAAAAAATTGCGGACGGAACCTTCAGCTCGACTGACCTCGCCTGGAACGAAAGCAAATCTGCCTGGATACCGATTTCCGAATTCCTGGCCGCGGGATCCGGCGCGACCTCCCCTCCGGCCGGCGTCGTTCCCGCTTCTCCGGACAAGGAACTGTCGCCGACGACTGAATCGAAGGCAGCCGAATCTCCGAGGATAACACCGCCGCCTCTGCCTTCCCCGCCGACGCCGGCTGCCGTTGCCGGCCCGGCCGGTCCTCCTCCATTGCCATCGACTTTTGTGCCAACTTCGTCGGCAGCCGCTGCGATTCACCCGCCGCCGGAAGGCGAAACGATCTGGAGCCCGTACGTGGCCATTCTGGGAAGCTTTTTTCTTTCCCCGGCTTTCGGCGGATTTATCATTTGGCGGAACTGGCTGCGAATGAACCGGCGCCGTCGCGCGATGGTATCGGCTCCCTGGTTCTGGCTGGGTTTCGTGATCGTTGGCCTGCTCTTTTATTCACGCGACCGAATCGTCTGGGTCATCTGGGCGGCGTATCTCGTGGCGTGGATTGCGTTCTCCGCCTATCCGCAGATCCGTTACGTTCATACGACCTTCAAACGGGAGAGAATGCGTTCCGGTCTGCCGTTGATGGCGGCGCTCTTTCTGGGGTTTGCGGGTTTCGCGACGTATTGGCTGACGGCTCCGGCCACCAAAACGATTCCCACCCTGGAGCCGGGTCCGCAGCAGCCGACGCTCACTCAGGTTCCACAGCAGCAGGACCGCGTTTTCTCCGGGGATGAACTTCGCGATATGTACAAGTCGTCCGTGCTCGAGGTGCGCACGACCTGGAAAGAAAAGAAGGCGTATCTCAAAAAAGACAACGGCGCCAGCGGCACCGGCGTGCTCCTCTATAACGATGCCGAATACGGCCTGGTCGCGACGAACTGGCACGTCGTTGATCCAGGCGAAAACATGTCCGGCGACTATAAATGCGGCGTCCGCTTCGTTCACGACAAGGATTTCGCCGACGTCGAAGTCGTGGCGCGCGCAAAGAACGACGTGGATCTCGCCCTGCTCCTGGTTCGATTGGAAGGAAAATGGGCGCCCAATCAGTTTCCGGTTCGGCCGCTGGACACCATCAAAGAAGGCGAATGCTGCATCGCCATCGGCAACGCGCTCGGAGAAGGGTTGAGCATTACCTCGGGAATCATTTCGCGTTTCGACAAGATAAAGGAAGCAACGCTCATTCGGACCTCGACTCCGGTCAGCCCGGGGAATAGCGGAGGTCCCTTGATCCTTTGTCGCGGCGGAGCGCTCGCCGGAATCGTGACTTTGCAGTCGCGGATCACAAACGTTCAGAACGTGAATTTCGCCACTCCGGCGCAATATCTTCTCGATAAAGAGATCTGGGATTTCCAGTCGGGGGAGGAGAAGGCGCAGCAACTCCTGGATAACGCGATCGCGCAGGCGAAGAAAAAATAAACTGGGGACGTTTTTTCGAAACGTCCCTCGAAGCGCCTACGCTACGGCGCTCGATGAAGTCCGCTGAGGACAGCCCGCTATAACGGCGCCGACGCCCGCGCCGCGACATCGCGCAATTTCGGACTTTCCGGAATTGGTTCGCCGCCGCGGCTGAGATAGAGGCGATAAAGTTGTTTGTGCAGATGCATCCAGCAGAAGTAAACCGGCACCAGGGCGAAATACATTCCCACGCAAAGGGCCAGCGCGCCGAGAAAAACCAGGATCATGCCGACCACGATTTGAAAAAGTGAGCTGAGGAAAATTTCCTTCCACGTCAAGGCGATGAATCTCTTCACGAACGCGAAGTTGAAGGACTGTCCGAAATCCTGGGTAAGCGTGGCCCGCAGAGTGAGCGGAGTCACCAGAAACGAAATCGCGACAATCATCATCATGTAGATAAAAAACATGACGACGGCAACAAGCGCGGCGGCACAACCGTTCTCCTGTCCGTGGCCCCCGCCGGTGAGAAGGCTCGAGATCATCGCGAAAGGCACGAGAACTACGGCAAAAACTAATCCGAGCACCAGGCTGGTCACCAAGGTCACGAGAAAAGGCCAAAGCCCGCGCTCCAGATATTTGCCGAAGTGACCGAAATCAAAATCGGGAAAAGTTTCGGGTCGCTCTTCATCGCGACCCCAAAAACCGGTAATCAACCAGCCCTTGATCACAATCTGGCCGATGAACGGGATGAAGACGCAGACCCCGGCCAGCAGCATGTTCATCATCCACTTGGGACTCTTGAAGAAATCGCGGACGGAAGCGGTGTAGTGCATTGTTTAAAAAGGGCTCCCGGAAAAGAACTGTCCGGTCCGTCCTTTCCTGTCAATGGCAAACGATTAAGCCCGATGGCCAGACGATCCCCTCGACTGGCGAATAGAATTGGATTTCGTTTCTGGAGATCAGCGCTTGACGGCGCCCCGTGCAAACCTCCACAGTCCCGCGATGCACAAAGACAAACCGCCCGGAATTTTTGACCTGACCGACCGCTCGATGCGTTATGCGGCCGGGTTCTGTTTCGTCGTCGGCTTTCTTGGGAGCGTCGTTGTCCGCATCGGCGTCCTGCTGGCCCGCGAACATTTTTCGCAGCGGAGCCCGTGGTCCGGCTTCTGAGTCCGGTGGGCCGGGGCCAAAGGAAAAACGGCTTGACGAATCCTTCTCTTTTGACGTGAATCCCGGAACCTCTCACAAATCGATTATGCCTGCCGTTCCTTTCATCATGCAGAAGCGATCCCAGGCAGACTCCATAACCGATGCGTGATTAGCCGTCGCCGCCCCGCGACCCGCCTCTCGGAATCTCCCCGGACGAAACCGACAGTCAGTTAACTCATATGATCCGAACCATTTTGTCTATTGCCGTCCTCACCAGTTTCGCGGCCACCGCTGCGCTCCGGGCTAATCCTCCACCGAAAACTGATTCCTCCTCGTCGAAGAACAAGAACGAAACCAAGGCCGCGCCTAAAGTTGTGACCGCGCCGCCCCTTAAACAGGGCTGGTCCTTGGTGAAGGGAGTCTGGACTCATTCCGACGGCTACAAACTCGTCAACGGACAGGTCGTGCGAGTGGGAACCCAGACTCACACCAAGCCCCCGAAGCCGCCGACGAAAGCCGAGATGGATGCGGCCATGAAAAAGCCCGCGCCCAAGACTCCGACCGACCCAGCAGCCGCGAAGGCTGCTGAGCGTGAGCGCAACCTGGCGCCGCGCCCCGCGCCGCAGACCGGCACGCATTTGTAAAGGGGTCGAGCATTTTTCAGACGCGGACGCGGGTGAGGTGGATCGGCCGCTCCGTCGGGCGATGCCCGATAACGCGTCTTCGCCGCCTAATGACATCGAGCGTCGGAGCGCTCGATCCACCTGAACATCGTTTCGAGGATTGGCTACGCGCGATTCTATAGCCGCTCACATCCGGCCGTGATTCGGATTTACGACGCAACGAACCCGGTGATCGAAGCCCGCGAGCACGCCGGAGAGTTTCGAGAACGCCGGTTTTTCCTGATTCTCGGTCCTGGTGGAAAAGGCTTGTTCTTGCCGGACGAAAACGATGTTATTCGCTGGCAACCAGAGGAAAACAAAATGAAAAAACTGATGAGCGGTTTGTTGGTGGCGTTGTTTGTAACCGGTCTGTTTTATTTTCCGTTAGTTTCAAAAGCGGGAGGGCTTCCAGATCTTAGCGGAACCTGGGTTGGCTATTATGACGACGGCACTAAATCGGAATATGTTTGGAGGATCAAACAAACGGGCACGACTCTCTCGATCGAAAATGTCGGGGGTAAGCCAGCCAAGTCGAAGGGGCACCTTGATGGCGATAAAGTTTTTGCGCAGGATTTTGCCACCCAAAACGGAACGCTTTCCGCTGGCGGCACCAAGATTAGCTGGACGGACGGCGTCGTTTGGAAAAAATCAGCCGGTGCGGCTGATCTCAACGGAACCTGGGTTGGGTATTACAACGACGGCACTAAGTCAGAATATGTTTGGAAAATCAAACAAACAGGCACGACCCTTTCGATCGAAAACGCCGGTGGTAAGCCGGCCAGGTCGAAAGGACGGGTAGAAGGCGATAAGGTAATTGCGCAGGACTTTGCTACCCAAAACGGAAAGCTATCTGCCGACGGCACAACGATCACCTGGACCGACGGCGTCGTTTGGAAAAAGCAGTAAGCGGAAATTTCCAGACGCTGAAATCGGAGAGAGGAAGTGACGGCCAGGGGCTGCCCGATAATGCAGTTTTGCCGCGTAAATGACATCGAGCGTCGGAGCGCTCGATCCTGAACATCGTTTCGAGGCTTGAATGGGCACGGCCGTCGGCGATGTCCGCGGACGAGGCAGCGCGCCGTCCCTGCCATGCATTCAGGTTGGTCATCCGTCGTGGCTCGTGTTTAATCCAGGTTGAAAGCGGGCCTATAGCTCAGCGGTTAGAGCAGGGGACTCATAATCCCTTGGTCCCAGGTTCGAATCCTGGTGGGCCCAGCCCCGCTATTTCCCATTTCCGATTTGCGATTTTCGATTAGAACGGAGGGATGCGGCGAACGCTCCTCGCGAGTCTTGAAGTCCTGGTTCTGTGGGCGCTGATCCTTTCAACGCGCTGCGCGAACTTTCGGGACGTTGCCGTCGGCGGGAACATCTATTTCACGGATGCCGATTGCTATGCCCGGATGACGCGGGTGCGGCTGTGTCTCGAGCATCCGGGGCTGATTTTGCGGCATCATTCTTTCGAAAATTTCCCAGCGGGGACCACGCCGCATACGACGTCGCTTTTTGATTATCTTATTGCGGTCCTGGCGGTGGCGTTGAAACCGATCACATCGCAGGCGCTGG
>JBBRMO010000163.1:0-5309 GCA_038230815.1 Chthoniobacterales bacterium | reverse complement strand
TCACGAACAGCAACAAAATTGATAAGATTGCCCAACGCCTCATTGCAAAGGCGCAAAGATGAAACAGATGATCGATAAAGCAACTCGCTTTGGCATCGGGTTCTCCTGCCCATGATCCTGATCTCGGTCTAATCCGTTTCGTGTCGGGGCAGGATCATGAGCAGGAACAGGAAGAGCCAGGAACGCGAAATCACACCACATGAAGCGGCGCCTGGCGGCAATCACGATCGCAATTGCCACACTCGATCTGCGTCGTCGCGTGTCCGATTCCGAATCGTTCGCGGAGGATATCACCGACCTCGTGCAGGAACAGATCGCTGCTCGGCAATTCCGCCATCACCAGGTGAACCGTCAGCGCCACCTCGGTCGTGCTCATCGCCCAGATATGCAAATCGTGCACCGCGGCCACGCCAGGGAGTTTTTCCAAATAAATCTCCACCGCATCCGGATCGATTTCTTCCGGCACTGCGTCCATCGACAGATTGATCGATTCCCGCAACAAGCCCCACGTCCCCCACACGATGACGGCGCCGATCGCAAGACTCACCGCCGGATCGAGCCAATGCCATCCCGTCTTCTGGATCGCGAACGCCGCGATCACCACGCCCACTGAAACCGCCGCGTCTCCCGCCATGTGCAAAAACGCGCCCTTCAAATTCAAATCCCGTTTCCGCCCCGACATGAAAAGCAGTGCGGAAACCGTGTTGACCACGATCCCGATCGCCGCCACCGCCATCACAGTTCCGCCAGCCACTTCCTCCGGATGCGCAAACCTTCGAATGGCCTCGACCGTGATCCCGCCCACCACCACCAGGAGAATGACGGCGTTGGTCAACGCTGCGAGAATTGACGACCGCCGCCACCCATACGTGCGCCGTTTTGTCGGCGCCGATTTCGTCAAATGCAGCGCTCCCCAGGCGAGGAGGAGGCAAAAAACATCGCTCAAGTTGTGTCCTGCGTCCGATATGAGGGCCAGCGAATGGGACGCCAGTCCGTAAAACACTTCCGCCACCACGAACCCGAGGTTCAAAACGACCCCGATCGCAAACGCCGCATTATTGCCCGGCGGTGCATGCGAATGGGAATGTCCGGAATGATCGTGATCGTGCGCCATCGTTATTTAAAGTAGGGA
The DNA here is from genome assembly GCA_038230815.1 of Chthoniobacterales bacterium. Lineage (GTDB taxonomy): Bacteria > Verrucomicrobiota > Verrucomicrobiia > Chthoniobacterales > UBA10450 > AV80. The sequence continues at coordinate 4,177 of JBBRMO010000163.1, read as the reverse complement.
GCACCAGCAGTCCGGCAAGAGCACCGGGAAGTTTTGGGAGGCAAGCTCAAGCTTCGCGCCGAAGCAAAGCTCGAGTGAGTGCGATATGTCCGATTAAGGCGCCCCCGATGCAGACCGGTATGATGAGCGCATACGGAACGTGATCGATCAGTTCGAGTTTCGGAACGACTGGCCAGCCGAATGGTACCGGCGACGAGAGAACTGCGACTCGCATGACGTTGGCCAGCAACCCGAGCCCGAGCCCGTTCGCGATCCACGGCCAGACCCTCGAGCGGCGGCAGAACGGCGCCAGGAGTAAGGCGAGCACTCCCGAGATGATATCCCAGTTACGCCTCGACCATGTCATGGTCGCCGGAATCACACCTTGCGCGACCCACGAGTGAAGCACCAACTCGAGGGGCAACCTGAAGCCTTGAAACACCACCAGCGCCGACAATGGCAGGTCGCTCAGCCAGCGGCCGATCGGTGAAACACCGACCCCGAGGCTCACAGCATTGAGCGTCACGACAAAAAACAGGAGGCGGCGTTGATCCCCATGGAGCCATCCAATTCCGACCACTACGAGTATCGACGAGAGCCAAAGCAATGTCCCGACCGCCACCGGAACGGTCCGAATAAGCGGACTCACAAATTCGCGGCGAGCACTCGCCCACACTCCCCAGAGGAATGCGCCCACCACCCCAGAGCAGATAACGAGAAAAGCTAATAATGATGCCGGGGACCCTCCGCGAAACATAACTCGAGCGTATGGTCAGAGCTCACAGGATGGAAGCCTGAGGTGAGCGCCGTTGGAGCGTCCGCTGTCCTCACCGGACTCCCTTTCAGGTTTGAAAACATGCGCAGAGGACAGCGCAGGCTCCAACGGCAGAGGCGCGTGGCGCTTCCGCCGCACTTTCGGCTTTCATTCCCTACGGCCGATCGTTGTACCAATACCTTTGAATGAAGTCCCCCGCCGCGTTGCGATTCCGCAGCCACGCGAGCGCTGTGCCGGGCAGATCGCGAAAATAATGCCAATCACCGTAACGATCGAATTTTCTCGTCGAGGCGACCGCCTTCATCGAGCGGAGCCGAGTTAGCCGTTGCCGACGAGACCGGCCGAGCCGTCGGAGAGTCCAGAGAAAGGCTACATCTTCCGCAACAAGGCGCCTCTCGTCGTAACCGCCGATCTCGAGAAAATCGCTTCGCCGACAAAAGACCACGCCAGTGTCCATTCCCGTCACCAGAACGAGTGGAACCAAAACCGCGTAAGTCGCGGCCAGCGCCACCGACCAGCGTTCCAGGGTCACGCCGGTAGCTCCGCCGACGATGCGGTTATTTGCCAGCGCACGTTCGATCCCGTTAAAAGTGTCTGGATGAATCTGACCGTCCGCGTCTGTGAACGCGAGGATCGACCCGTGCGCGGCGGCCGCTCCTCCGTTCCGCGCGGCGGCGATCGCCCGCTTCTCGACCGCGACCACACGGCAGCCCCGGGCCATCGCGATTTCAGCAGTGCGATCGGTTGAGGCGTTGTCCGCCACAACTACTTCGATCGCGTCCGCGCCAAAGGAATAGCGCGCCCGCGCGATCTCCACGGTCTCCAGCAACCTCGGCAACAGCGCCTCTTCGTTGTGGGCGGGAATGACAAGGGTTTGCCGGATATCTGTCTGCATGGTGCGGTCGTATTTCCCAGATCTTGGTCTTGCCGCCTTACCCTATCACGATCCATCGACGGCAGGGGTCTGGTTAGACGATGGGAGTGACGATCACAAGCGGACGAAGCCGAGAAAAGCAAATCCTGCCCCCGCGATTAAGCACGTCCACCCAATCAGACGCATGGGCTTTTTCCGAACTCGGGCCGCGGCCTCCGTGGTCAGTTTTCGCAGGCGCTCGAGCTGATCCACATTTCGCCTCAGGTAAAACTGGTGATAGCCAGTGTAGAAAAACAGGGCTGCCCCGATCAGGTAAAGAAAATCGAAGTGGAAAGTCATTCGCAAAACCGGAGATCAGCCTCGGCTGACCGGATCTGAGCGGCGTTTCTCGACCGGGATGATCTCGGGGGCAATCGACGGATACATTTTCCTGATTCTCTCCAGGTCGCCGGGACTCGGATTGAAAGCGCCATCTCCATTGTCATCCATGCGGGGAAGCTTCATCACTTCCCATCGCGCCTCCTTTCGTTGCAAGAGGAAGCCACTGTTTTCCGGAAAGCGTTCTTTCGAAAGAGACGAGTGCGGATCGGCATACACCCAGGCCCAGCCATGGTGGACCTTCAGGTAACTGACGTGAAACGTGATCCTGCCCAGGTAGGTTTTACCGTCGTCGGGATTTCGAGTCGCCTGCCAATGGCGCTGGAGCCCATCCAGGATAGCCTCTCGTTCCGCGCTGCGATTGGATGGTGTGTGCAATTTGTCCCCGCTCACCTCGGTTTGTGTCTTGGGTGACGCCTCCGCCGCCGCTGGCATGAGGGTGGCCGAGGTCAAGCCCAGGGATCCGAAGCACAGCAAGAATTTTGCAGTGAGTTTCATGGACACAAGATCAGGCACCTTGAAAGAGTTTGCGAGGATCTCTGGGTGCCCCGCCGTGGTTGAAGCGTCCAACTTGCCATTGCCCGCCCTCGCCTGGGAGGGCGGGGATTAGAAATGATGGAGGGCAGCGTTCCCGACTTACCTACCGGGAGCCTTCGAATATTCCGTCAAGACTTCCATTCGCTGGTTGATTAGCTTGAGCTGCGCATTCGCAAAATCCACCCGCATAGCGCTCCCACCGACCGCGCCGCCGACGCGCGCCATCAACATGGCTTCATCATCGCGCCACTTGATCCATGAGCGTTCCGCTTCTTTCAAAGCCTTCTGCCCGTCTGCATCCAACTTGCTCATCAAACCCTTGTAGACTCCGTCGAGTTTTGAGTTGGCCTGGTCCACGGCGGCGTTTTCTTCCGTCCCCGGTGGCTTAAAGTCAGGATCTTTGCCTCTGGATATTAAAGGCACGGCCATAACCACAAGGGCAACAGAAACAGCGAATAAGGTTGGTATCTTCATTGCTTAGTTTGAGTTTGAGTTTGTAACGGTGAAGTAGCAAGGCCGAACGAGAACAAGGTCATCAACTCCTGGCAGTTACTTTTTTATCGATCCCGGCTTAAGGCTATATGCCGGCGCGTTCGAGGAGCGAACGCATCACTTTGTCGGCTTCGAAGAATTGGCGGGCGATTTCGCGGGCGGCCAATGAATGGCGGGTGTAGTCGCCGTTGATTTCTTTCACGGCTTCGGCGATCTCGCCTAACGACTGGAAGGCAATGAGGCCGTGCCGTCCGCCGCCGTAGATCCGGGTGAAGCCGGTTTCCTGAATAATGACGGGACGCCCGGCGGCGAGATAACATCCGCTCCGGTCGCTAAACCAACCGGTGTTCAGCCTGACATACTGATCCTTGGCCACAGTGAACTCGCCTTTCGAGCGGCGGATGTAATCGCGGTAAAGGCGGTAGTCGGCGCTGAGATCGTGCGGGGCCCTGAAACGCCAGCCGTTGCGGAGAAATTTGGCGCGGGTCTTTTCTTCCTTGATGTCGGTGGCGAGCTCGAAGGTTTCGCCGGCGCGTTTGGGGGCGGCGACGAATCGCAGGAACTCTTTTGATTTGCTCCACAAATATTTTTCGCCGCGCCACTCGATGTCTTTCAATCCACTCGTCGACCAGTTGGCGACAGAGGTGAAGACGGCGGCGGGCAGGGGACGACGGTTGGTTTTCCAGAGATCGGTGACGATGGGCTGGCGGGTTGGAAACCACTTCAACTTATGGGTCGGAACGGGGAACATCTCGGTGCCGACATTTTCGCCGAAGGTAAACAAGGCGTGGTGGCGTCGAAGGTATTTGATCGTCGATTTGTTTTGCTGATCGACCTTGATCTGTTCGACGCCAGGATCGCTTTCAATATAGAGGATGCGTTCGTTGTTGAGCAGGTCGGGATTGAATTCCTGGGTGCCGCAGACGTTGAGGATGGCATCGGCTTCGCGGTAGAGCTGGCGAATCCGGCTCAGGGCGAGGCCGGCCGTGGGATTGCCGGGGAGGTAGCGGGCGCAAAAGCTCCAGCGTCGCGCGAAACCGAACTCGGCAGCGAGGTGGCCGAGGATTCGGGTGGCGTAGTCGAACTCGTTGTTCACCTCGAAGGTGTCGGGGTTGTAGGGAAGGCGGGCGGAGTCTTCGATG
>JBBRMO010000162.1:0-5332 GCA_038230815.1 Chthoniobacterales bacterium | reverse complement strand
GAGGATTCGCCCACGGTCATGATTTTTGGCTGGCAAACAAAAAGTTTTATCTGGGAGCATTTGAAGTTGGTGGCGGGCCGCTGGCCGGCGGGCGATGACGATAAAGCGGTGGTCCTTGGAATAGTTGCGACGGATTTACTGAAGAAGACGGTCGGTTCGACGGTGCAGATCGAGACCACCGTATTCACGGTCTGCGGAATCTTCGAGAGCTCTGCCCTGGTGGAGAACGGCGCGATCATCCTGCCGTTGCGCCAGTTGCAGGAGGCAACCGACCGACCGGGCCGGATGAATTTTCTCAACCTGAAATTGAAACCCGGCACCAGACCGGAGGAGGTAGAGAGCCTGCGCGCGACGATTAAGGAACGCTTTCCTTCCTTCAAAGCGTTCGCCGCGGGAGAAGTGGCCCAAAACAATTCCGCCATTCAGATGGCCAAGGCGATGAGCTGGGCGACCTCGATCATCGCGCTGGTCGTGGGCGCGGTCGGCGTGACCAACACGGTCTTGATGAGTGTGTTCGAACGCACCCACGAGATCGGCATTCTCCTGGCCATCGGCTGGAGGCGAATCCGGATTCTGCGGATGATCCTTTTGGAATCGATGCTTCTAAGTCTGGTGGGAGGAATTGTCGGCATCGGCTTTGGTTTTGTGACGGTGAAAATTCTGCAAAACACGCCGCTGATGCGGGGGAAGATTGAAGGCGACATCAGCATCGAGCTTCTCGGCCTCGCCCTTCTCATTGCGCTGGCGCTGGGAATTTTGGGCGGCCTTTACCCCGCCTATCGTGGGTCGCGCCTTCATCCGAGCGCCGCGTTGAGTTACGAATGAAAACCCGGGCGATCCTGATCTGTCTGGCGTTAGCGGGAGCGTTCCTCCTCCATCCGGCCGCGTTTTTCGCGGCGCCGGCGGACACCTCCGCGGCGGAGTTGGTGGCGAAGGTGGTCGAGGCAAATCAAACCACCGGATTTCGGGCGCGGGCAAAGCTGGTCGTGACGACGGCCAATCCCGAACACCGGGATGTGAAACAATTGCTGATCAAGAGCAGGACCGAGGGCAAAACCACCACCACCCTTTATCAAATTCTCTGGCCCGCCGAATCGAAGGGACAGGCGCTTCTGATCGAAAAGAGAGGGGGTTCCGTCAGTGGATTTTTGTTCGAACCACCGGGCACGGTCAAAAAACTTTCGCCGGCGTTGCTAACCCAGCCTTTTTTCGGCTCTGACCTCGCGATCGAAGATCTGGTGGAAGATTTTTGGGATTGGCCTTCCCAGAAAATTGCCGGTGAGGAAACGATCGACAAGAGGCTTTGCACGATCGTCGAATCACGGCCGCCCACGGACGTGGCCAGCAATTACCTGGTGGTGAAAACCTGGATCGCTCCAGAGTTGGCTCTGCCGCTGCGCGCCGAGAAATACGGAAAAAATCGACGGCTGGTCCGGCGGATTACGGCGGATCGGATCGTGAAGGTGAACGATCGCTGGAGGGCCGCGAATATCATCATCGAGCCGGAGGGAGGAAATAGCCGGACGGTTCTCGAAGGTTCAAAGTCCGAGCGCGATTTAGATTTGCCCGCAGCGGAATTCACCCTCGAAGCGATTAAACGCCAGTAGGCAGACCGCGCGCTCCGTCGGGCGATGTTTTCTTTGCGCGGCTAAGGCCGCGGGTTATTTCTGTCAGCGAGCGACGGAGCGCTCGATCCACCAAGCCTTGCTTTCCCGAGGAAAGTTTCATATCCGCAGGTATGAAGAAACTCCGCCGATCTCTCTTCCTTTGCCTCCTCGTTCTCTCTTCGCTGTCGGTGGCTCAAGCTGCTGATCCCGCCGCCAGCGTCATCGCCCTCAAAGCGGCCCGCCTCTTCGACGGGAAGGCGAAGACGCTGGTCACCAACGGCGTCGTGCTTGTGCAAGGTGACAAGATCGTGGACGCCGGCAGCAATCTGGCAATTCCGCAGGGCGCGCGGGTCATCGACCTCGGCGATGCGACGCTCTCGCCCGGTTTCATGGATGCGCATACGCACCTGACGGCGGATTTCGCCGGCAATTATAACGATCGCCGCTTGAAAGAACTCGATTTGAATGTTTCCGAGCAGGCGATCACGGCGACGACGTTCGCGAGAGTGACGCTCGAGGCGGGGTTCACTACGGTGCGCGACCTCGGCAGCCGCTTCGTAGGCAGCAAGGAATTCGTCGATGTAGCGCTGCGCAATTCCATCGAACACGGCGTGGTTCCGGGGCCGCGCATGCTGGTCGCCACCTACGGGATTGGCGCGACCGGTGGCCACTTCGATGCCACCGCCGGATTTCGCGACATGCTTTTCGGGCGCGAACCGGATTACAGTGATGGAATCGCGGACGGGCCCGATGCGATTCGCAAAGCGGTCCGGTTCGAGGTGAAGAATGGCGCAGACGTGATCAAGGCGGCCGTGTCCGGCGGAGTTCTTTCGCTGACTGCTGAGGTCGACACCCCGCAGTTCACGCCCGCGGAGATAGCGGCGTTGGTCGACGAAACGCATCGGTTGCGCAAAAAAATCGCAGTCCATTGCCATGGGGACCAGGCAGCGAAGGACGCGATCGAAGCCGGCGTGGACTCGATCGAGCATGGGTCGTTTCTGAAACTTGAAACCCTCCAGTTGATGAAAACGAAGGGCACTTATCTCGTTCCGACGCTGATGGCGACCGAATGGATCCTGGGCAAACTCGACGCCTACCCCGCCGCGCTCCAGGCCAAGGCAAAAGCCGCTGGCGCCGCGCGGTCCGAGATGTTTCGCAACGCGGTCAGAATCGGGGTGAAGATCGCTCTCGGGACTGATGCGGCCGTCTACCCGCACGGGCAAAATGCGAAGGAATTCAAATTAATGGTGGATCTCGGTATGCCGCCGATCGAAGCCCTGCGCGCCGGCACCTCCGTCGATGCCGACCTCCTCGGCATCTCTGCCAAAGTCGGGACCCTGGAGAAAGGCAAGCTGGCCGACATCGTCGCCATGCCCGGGGACCCCGCCACCGACATCACCGCCACCGAACGCGTGTCGTTCGTTATGAAGGAAGGCAAGATCGTGAAGAGTGCGGCGAAACCGTAGAGAGTAGGGACGAAGCCGTGAATCAGGAAACATCGAGCGACGGAGCGCTCGATCCACCTCTCCATCGGGCGCGTTTAACCTAACGAATGAGGTTCGTGGAAGCTGTTATTTGTTCGTGGCGAGCGGCCTTCATCCACATCGTGGAAGTCGACCCAGGTTTGAATATCGGTGCGGTCGGCTAAGCCATTCGCTTTCTTGACGTCTTCCAACTCTCTGGTGCTTTCATCGCGCCATCCATGCTTGATAACGAAGGAATTCCAGAACTGAATCTTTTCCTGGTCAGGCCGGCCGAACCTCTCGAAACTCCATTCGAGAATCTCCTCATCCGATCCGCCCACCCGGACCCGGTCGATTAGCGGCTGGGGATCCAGATTGAAGAAGCGACAGAAGCGCGCATCGAAACAATCCTGGTTTGGGCAACCGGCCACGTTGTAATCGGCGGGGAGTAATCCCCGCTCTTTCAGACGGATCTTATCGACCAAACGCGCGAAAAAGATCACGCCCTTTGTCGAAACGTAATCGCTGCATGGCGTTGTCATGGCGCCCCTTCGAATACTTCCTCGGGCGCTATTCCTACAAGCTGTAAACTTCGACCAACCCCACGCCCACGCCGCCATTCCGGCCCGAAACGATGGCCGTGTGTGGCCCAGGCGGCAGCAGGATCACGATCGCGCTTTCCGAGTCGTTTCTTGGCGCCAACGCGGTTGCCCGGATTACGGTTTCCTGGGAGAGATTCGTTTGCGCATTGGTCTTCCAATTACCGTTGGAGGCGAGGAGGGCCCAATCGCGCGGAACAATTTCCGGATTAGCAGTTTACGCTTGATTTGGGCCGCGAGCTCATTCCCCGGTCCAGGCAAGTCTGCTTTCTTAGCGTCTGGAGGTGGCAATAGCCAGCTTCACTGAGTCGCTGCCATGCCCAACATAGTACAGTGATGTGCTGCCTACGGCGTAAATCGGGTAAAGGGTGTAAGGAACGCCCGGAATGTGGACGGGGTGTTTCCGGTCGATCGACATTCCGCGCGAGGCGGAGTGAGACGAGACCGCGATATAATTACCGATCATGTGGGTGTCGTCTTTCAGGTCACCCCCGAGATAAGGGGTCAATCTTCCACCGCCCCGGAAGTAGGGTGTGGCGGTGCGCGGACCGGTCCCGAGAACGCCGACGTAGTGGGCGACGTCCGTATAGGTTCGCACGGTATCCACCATGACGGGCTCGATCACGTTTTCGCCGGCGTACCGATAGATGTTGAAAGCGAATTCGTAATCGGGACCGCCCCATTGGCTCAGGTTTATGGGATGACCGGCCGCAACTTCAAAGATCTGAAGATTTTCATTGGAGGAATCGCGTTCGAGCTCCGAGGCGGGCGCGGGTTTGGAAGCGGGCGCCTTGGTTTCGCTGGCGGCCATGTCGGCGGACGAGGCGACGAGCGCGGAGTTGCGGAGCGATTGGACGAGGGAATCGCTGGCGCCCTGCGATTTCAGGGTGGCTTCCTGGGGCGGAGTCAGGGCCTTGGAAAGTTTGCGCTGGCCGACTTCGGTCAGGATGGATTTGTCGGTCTGGCGGGCACGGACCCAAAGGGAGACTTCATTGAAATTGATAGGTGCCGCGGTCAAAGCGCTGGCTCCGGCTAAAACAGTGATAACCGTAATGAGTATAATTTTTGTGGAGTGCATCTCGCTGGTTTAGCAGGTCGGTTTTGCTTTTGACAACAGGCAAATTAAGGAACCCTCTGACGAGGCTCGGTGCGGATCACAAAGGACAACCGGGTGGCCTGACTTTGTGCCTCGTCGTGACCTTCACGGGGAACTGTTTTTTGGTGACCAAGTGCGAAGATTCGCTTTGACAGGAGGCGAACGGCCGCTAGTTTCCACGTCCCGCGCCCGGAAGGCGGGCAACGCAGGAGAGCATTTGAGCTCGCTGGGACTGCACAAAATCATGCAACAAAATCGCAGCAAACGTTATCGCGCGGCCGCCGAGCAGGTGGATCGCACCAAGGCCTATAATCTTCCTGAGGCCGTCACGACCCTGAAGAAATTTCCGCCCACGAAATTCGATCAGACGGTGACGGTTTCCTTCCGTCTCGGGGTCGATCCGAAACAATCGGATCAAATGGTCCGCGGCACCTGTCCTTTGCCGCACGGGAGTGGAAAACAGGTGCGGGTGCTGGTTTTCGCGGAAGGCCAGGCGGCGAAAGCGGCCAAGGAAGCGGGTGCGGAATATGTCGGCTTCAAAGACATGATCCAGAAATGCCAGGAAGG
>JBBRMO010000161.1:0-5400 GCA_038230815.1 Chthoniobacterales bacterium | reverse complement strand
GTCCTGCGCAATCGGATTTCGCTCGATGTCCATCAAAGCTATCAGGAAATTCAAAAAGCGGAGATGGCGCGGTCCGTCGCTAAAGCGGATCTGGATTTAGCGCGGTCCAGCCTCTCCGTTTTGATGGCGCAAATGCAGGAAGGCCGTACTTCGCTGCGTCAGGTCGAAGAGGCGCGATATTTGGAGGACGAGAAATGGATAGCGTTTTACGATGCGCAGTTTGCGGCGGAAAAGGCGCGCTATAACCTGTTACGGCAAACGGGCGATCTGATCGCGGCGGTGCATTAACGGTTTACTCCGTGGCCAGTTCCGCTTCGGCGGCGGCGGCTGGACCTGCTTCTTTCGCTTCGGCGACGATTCGTTCGGCATCTTCCACGCTGGATCGCGGAATTTGTACTTGAAATTCGAGCGATGGAATGGAACTGGCGCCTACTAGCACCGATGGGATACCATTGGCCTCCAGAATGCTATGGATGGCGGTGGCCTCCATCTCGGCGGCATTGTTGGCGGAACTGAAAAAGGTCACGAGATCCAGCTCGTGGGAAGCGTCTTCAGCGGCATTGTCGTTGAGGGCGTCGTATGGACCTTCATTCAAGTTATCGATCATGTCCTTCAGCATAGCCCAGCGGATGTGCCAGGCGCGGTGAGTTTAAGTGCGGTGAGTTTAGATCTAGACTGAATACGAGGAGAACTACGATGGCAGACGAAGAAGGCGGAAGATTGAGTTGGTTCGTGGTGGGCGCGGCAATCGGCGCCGCTGTCGCATTGCTGTATGCGCCTAAACCGGGCAAAGAGACCCGTGATCTGCTTAGCCGCAAAACGGACGAAAGCCGGGAAGCGCTAACCAGCACCAGCAACGACCTGTTCGATCGCGGTAAGGATCTATATGACAGGGGGCGGGCGATCGCCGACGATGCGGCCGATCTGTTTGAGCGCGGACGCAAATTGGTTCGCGGCGGCGGTACGCCTGGTTAGTTTCCTCCGCGACATGCCCCACAGGCGATGAATCTTGGCGACTTCCAGGTTCGGCTGATCCGGGCGGGCGTTTATCACTGGGATGGAGGGGCGGTGTTCGGCGTCGTCCCGAAGACACTTTGGAGCAAGGCTGTTGCGTCCGACGAATTGAACCGGGTTCAGCTGGGTTTCAACTGTTACGTAATTCAGACGGGATACCATACGGTGCTCATCGAGACCGGCGGGGGCAATCGTCTCGATGACCGTGCTCTTGCTCGCTTGAATATGTCCCGCCAGTTGCCCGCGTTGCCGGAAATTCTCGCAAGGGAAGGCATCGACCCCGAGAGGATCGATCTGGTAGTCAATACGCATCTGCACTGGGACCACTGCGGCGGCAACTGCATCTTTCGCGACGGTCGGTATCTACCTTCGTTCCCCAAGGCTCGTTATGTTACGCAAAGGGGGGAGCGGCAGCATGCGCACGAACGGCATCCGCGAGATAGCGTAAGCTACCGGGATGAGAATTACGAGCCGTTGATCGAATCGGGCGTGATGCAACTGCTCGATGGCGACGGCGAGGTCGCGCCGGGGATTGAGGTGCGGGTTGCGCCCGGACACAATCGCGACATGATGGTGGTGATCGCGCGATCGGCCGGCCAGACATTCTGCATGTTCTCCGACCTCATTCCGTCGGCGTTGCATGTGCAGCCCACTTGGGTTGCCGCGTTTGATTTGGATCCGCTGACTGCAATCGATGTAAAGACAACTCTGTTGACGCGGGCGGCGCGCGAAGACTGGTGGTGCGGTTTTGCCCACGATCCCGAAATTGCATTTGCGAAAATCTCCGAAGAAAAAGGCCGTTTTCAAGTACATGGAAAGGTTAGCTGAATTCCGCAACGAGGCGTACACCGACTTTTCAGATCCGCGCAACCGCGAAAACATGGAAGCCGCTCTTCGAAAGGTGAGGAGCGAACTCGGGCGCGAATACGCGTTGTCCATCGCCGGAGAACGCGTAAATGCAAAAGAGAAATTGATCTCCCGCAATCCTTCGCGACCCGATGAGATCGTCGGCGTGCTGCCGAAGGCGACGCCCGAAATGGCTCAACGGGCGGTCGAAGCGGCTCACGCTTATTTCCCCGAATGGGCCGGCACTGCCGCGCGGGATCGCGTGCGAATGCTGCTGAAGGCCGGCGCTCTGCTGCGCGAGCGCAAACTCGAATTCAACGCGTGGCTCGTTTTCGAAGCGGGCAAGACTTGGCCGGAAGCCGAAGCCGAGACGGCCGAAGCTATCGATTTTTGCGAGTATTACGCGCGCGAGATGGCGCGCCTGGCCGGACCGCAACCGGTGGTGCAGATGCCCGGCGAAAAGGATGAATTGCGATACCTTCCGCTAGGGGTTGGCATCGTCATTCCGCCCTGGAATTTCGCGCTCGCGATTCTTGCGGGCATGGCCACGGCGGCGCTCGTCACAGGTAATACGGTGATCGTCAAGCCCTCGAGCGAGACGCCCGTGATTGCGGCGAAATTCGCCGAACTGCTGCTTGAAGCGGGATTTCCGGCGCTGTCGTTTTGTCTTCTGACCGGAAGCGGCGCGGCGATCGGCGATGTGTTGGTGCAGCATCCCAAGACGCGTTTCATCTCGTTCACCGGATCCCGCGACGTGGGTCTGCGCATCAACGAACTCGCCGCGAAACATCAACCGGGTCAAATCTGGATCAAGCGTGTCGTTGCCGAGATGGGCGGCAAAGACGCCATCGTGGTGGACGCCGATTGCGATCTCGAAAAAGCCGTGGATGGAGTCTTGGCTTCGGCGTTCGGCTACCAGGGTCAGAAATGCTCGGCGTGCTCTCGCGCTATTGTCGACGCTGAAGTATATGACGAGTTTCTCGATCGGCTCCAAAGCAAAGCGGAAGCGATTGCCGTGGGTCCGTCGGACGATCCGCGCTATTTCATGGGGCCCGTTATTAGCGATGCGGCGCGCAAATCGATTCAGAAATATATCGAATGGGGAAAAGGCGAAGGCCGTTTGATCGCGGGCGGAGAGCCTGTGCCGGGCGAGGGCTATTTCATTCCGCCGACGATCATCGCCGACGTGGTTCCAAAAGCTAAAATTTTCCAGGAAGAGATATTCGGGCCGGTGCTGGCCGTAACCAAGGCGCGCGACTTCGACGACGCGCTCAGGATGGCGAACGATTCGCAATATGGATTGACGGGGGCGGTCTTCTCGAACGACCCCGAGCACGTTCGAAAGGCCCGCGAGCAGTTCTTTGTCGGCAACTTGTATATCAATCGAAAGTGCACCGGCGCCATGGTTGGCGCGCATCCTTTCGGCGGCTTCAACATGTCCGGGACCGATTCGAAGGCCGGCGGCCCGGACTACCTTCTGCTATTCCTGCAAGGGAAGTCGATTGCTGAAAGAATCGGATGAGTGGTACGCTGGTGTCGAGTTGGGCCCGGTTATTAACCCCGATGCGAAGGGGACCAAGAAACACTAAGGACAGGGTCAACTCCTTTCGACGCGACACGGGTCAGGATGCTCCGGCATCCTGACCTTTTTTGTATCCGTGACCAATGCATTCGAGCGGTAAGTTAATCATTGTTGTCCTCGCGTGTTTTTCCAGGCTGCTCGCGGCTCAAGCAAGCCCGGCGCAAATCGAATTTTTTGAGAAGCGCATCCGGCCCATTCTGGTTTCGCAATGCTATTCGTGCCATGGACCATCCTCCACCTCGCCTATGGGCAGCCTGCGCGTGGACAGCCGGGATGCGTTGCTCCGGGGCGGAAAAAGCGGTCCCGCGATCACGCCCGGAAATCCCGAAACCAGCCGGTTGTGGCGCGCGATCGGCTATCTGGGCACTACCAAAATGCCGCCTTCGGGCAAGCTTTCCGATGAGCAGATTGCCGACTTCACCGCGTGGATCAAAATGGGCGCCCCCGAACCCGAGGCAGTCCCGTCCGCCGACCCGCAAAAACACGCCGACTTTTGGGCATTCCGCCCCGTAAGCCGTCCGCCCCCGCCAGCCGTGAAGCGCCCTGAATGGGTGACGTCGCCTATCGATGCATTCATTCTCGCCAAGCTTGAAACGTCCGGCCTAAGCCCCGTGCCGCCAGCCGATAAACGCACGCTGATCCGTCGAGTGACTTTCGATTTGACGGGCCTGCCCCCCACGCCGTCGGAAGTGGATGCATTTCTGAACGACACTTCCTCCGATGCGTTCGGACGCCTGGTGGACCGGCTCTTAGCGTCGCCGCGCTACGGGGAACGATGGGCCCGTCACTGGCTCGACCTCGTGCGATACGCGGAGACAAACGGACATGAATTCGACAACGACAAGCTCGATCCCTGGCGGTACCGCGATTATGTGATCCGCAGTTTCAACCAGGATGTACCCTACGATCAGTTCGTTCGAGAGCATGTCGCGGGCGATCTGCTCGCCTCCAAGCGGTATTCGCCCGATGGCGCGTTTCTCGACTCGCCCCTCGCGACCGCTTACCCTTGGTTCGGTGAGATTCTGAACAGCACGACCGACTCCGTCAAAGCGCGCGCCGATCAGGTCGATAACCAGATCGACGTGACAGGCAAAGCTTTCCTGGGTCTCACGGTGGCTTGTGCGCGCTGCCATAATCACAAATTCGATCCCATCCCGACCGCCGATTATTATTCGCTGGCCGGGGTGTTTCACAGCACGGACCTGCGCGAGGATGTAGTCGATTCGCCGCGGCGACGGGCGGAAATTCAAGAGCTCAGCCGAAAGATTCGCGAGATCAACCATCGGATCGCCGCGCTCTCGCCGCCAAAGCGTATAGCGCCGGTCCGGATGCCGCACCGGCCCGAGGACGATGTCTTCGCCGACTTCGAAACCGGCACGTTCGGGAAATGGGTAACCTCAGGCGAAGCATTCACCGCGGCGCCGGAAACGGGAATGGCGACCTCGCTGGCGGCGGGTTCGGACCGGTTCGTGGGCACGCTTACCTCCCCGAAGTTTCGCACCGGCAAGAAACGGTACCTGCACGTTCGCATTTCGGGAGCGAAGTCGGACCCGAAATGGAAAGAGAGCGGAGCTCTGCGGTTCACTATTGTTACGGACGGCTACAAGGGCCAGCATATTGTCCCGGATGGCAGCGCAACGCCCGTTTGGAAGACGCTCACTTTGACGCTCGAACGCGAGCGCGAAGTCTATTTCGAAATCGTGGACCGGAGCCGCGAGGGGCACATCGCCGTAGACAAGATCGTGTTTTCTGATCTGAAGAAGCCGCCGCAAATGGAGACGTCGCCGGATTCCGGTTCGGAATCGGAGATCGACGATCCATCGCAGGCGTTAACCGAGCTGCTTCGAAAGCGCGGCGAACTGGAAGCGTTGATCCCTCCCTCCGCCTTTGCGATGCTTGCGGCCGATTACCAGCCGCATAACGTACGGGTCCACATTCGTGGGAATCACACCAACCTC
>JBBRMO010000160.1:0-5421 GCA_038230815.1 Chthoniobacterales bacterium | reverse complement strand
GAGGCCCTGCGGGAGATCGCTTTTTCCGGCTGGAGAGGTAGGCCCGTCGGGCGTCTCCCAGGGTTAACCCTTCCAGAAAATAGACGATGGCGGCTCGCCCGATCGCGTAGGTCCCGGCACCGGCCACCGCGCCGCAGACCACGTTGCCCCAGCCCGGGAAGAACTTGAGCAGGGCCCGGGCTCCTTCGCGCAGGACCATTCCAGCTCCCACGTTTACGCCGAGTGCCGCGACAAACTCAGTCGCGGCGCGGAGACTGCGTTCTCGGCCGCTAATGTACATGATCCCTGAAACCATCATGAGTTGAAGCGCGGTCAGGACAGGCAGATCGGCGAGAGGAATCGGTTGGGCGCCAATCGCCGCGCAGATTGCGGTCGTGGATTTTACAAGGGCTTGGGCGATTTCGCTCTGCACGACCCGATCGGCGGCGAGTCGGGCCATCTCTACCCGCGCTTCGTTCGGCAGGCTGCGGGCGAGCATTGACATGAAGTGTTGTGCAGCCGCCCGGGCTTTGTCGTCGCCGGCGGCCGATATCTCGATGGTCTGGAGCAGGTGCGGGCCGACTCCGGCCTGTCCCTGGAGCGCGCTTTGCAGCCGCGCTCGCATCTTTGCCGGTGCGTTTAAAGGAGCGTCGCCATTATGACGAGAACTCACGCGGTCCGTGGCCTGCCAAACGACCCCAACGACCTTGGGAGAAAAATGGCCGGCCGAATTCGCCGCGATAAGAGTCGTGAGATTATCGAGCTCTGCTTTCTCGATCGTGGGCGAATCTTCGTCCGCGAGATGGAGAAGGACGTCGGCGGGTTGGGATTTCAATTCCTCCTCGATCTTTGGAAGTGTGCTCGCGTCGGCGCTGCGGGCGTCGAGAAATAAAGCAGTCCCCCGGCCGCCGAGTTCCATCGCGTGCCAGCGATAAAGTTCCATCAAGACATCGCGCGACTCGAGAGGCGTCCATCCGAAAAGCGCGGAGACAATATCCTGGAGTGGCTGCCTGTTTGAGCCGACCAGGAGAAATCGCGGTGCTCGCTGTTGGAGGAATAATTCCTTCAAGGGCGTGAGCTCGTGGAGCACCGGCCGCCGGATTGTTTCCGGCAGTTTGCCCAGAAAACCCTCGAGACGTTCGATGAAGTGGAGCAGGGAAGACCGATTCATTCGATTCTGAAATATGATTTAGGTTTTTGAATTCACCGTTCGCTTTGCGCTTGGTTTCGGCAGACCGGCCAACTATACCCGTGTTCATGAGTTTAAATCTCGAAATTCTTTCCCGCGCGGCGGACGAGGCCCGCGGACTATGTATGGATGCAGTGCAGGCCTCGAAATCCGGGCACCTCGGTCTGCCGCTGGGCTGCGCGGAGATGGGAGCGGTGCTCTACGGCTACGCGCTGAAGCACAACCCGGATAAACCCCGCTGGATCGGGCGCGATTATTTTGTTCTCTCCGCCGGCCACGGCAGCATGTTTCTTTACGCCTGGCTCCACCTCAGCGGTTACGATTTGCCGATGGAGGAAATTAAGCGTTTCCGTCAACTTCACAGTAAGACGCCGGGGCACCCTGAGTTTTTCGAAACGCCGGGGGTTGAGTGCACGACCGGACCGCTCGGCCAGGGTGTCGCGAATTCCGTGGGGGTGGCGATGGCGGCAAAAATGGCCGCGGCCCACTTCAACACGTCCGAGCACAGAATCTTTGATCAACATGTGATTTGCCTCGCGGGTGATGGCTGTCTCCAGGAGGGCGTTTCCGCGGAGGCGAGCGCCTTCGCGGGCCATTTCGGCCTGGATAACCTGATCCTGATTTACGACAACAACGCCGTCACGCTCGACGCCATGGCGAGCGTGACCCAGAGCGAGGACACCGGGAAGCGGTTCGAAGCTTACGGTTTCGATGTCCAGAAGATCGACGGGAACGATATGGAGGCTTTCCTGAACGCGTTGAACACGGCAAAAGCTCGCGACAACGGCAAGCCCCAGATGATCATGGCCCACACCCTGATCGGAAAAGGCATTCCGGAAGTCGCGGGAACGAACAAGGCCCACGGCGAAGCGGGCGTGAAATACGTGGACGCGGCCCGGAAAGGACTGGGACTCCCGGAGGAACACTATTTCGTCTCCCAGGATGTGCGCGACTATTTCGCCGGGCACAAAAAGAGTCTGGAGGAAGCGTACGATCGCTGGGAAAAAAGTTACAACGATTGGCGGGCGAAGAATCCGGAGAAGGCCCGATTGCTCGACGATGCGATCGAGAAAAAGGTGCCAGGTAATTTGCTCGACCTGATGCCGGCGTTCCCGAGCGACGCCAAGATCGCAACGCGAAAAGCCGGGAGCCAAGTGCTCCAACCGCTGGCGAAAGCGATGCCATTTTTCACCAGTGGCAGCGCCGATCTCCACGGCTCCACCCTGAATTACATTGAAGGCGCCGGTGACTTTACCCGCGATAACCACACCGGCCGAAACATTCATTACGGCATTCGCGAACACGGCATGTGCTCGATCATGAATGGCATCGCCTACCACGGCATCTTCCGCGCGTCGGGCGCGACGTTTTTGGTTTTCGCCGACTATTGCCGGGCCGCGATCCGGCTCGCGGCGCTCTCGAAACTGCCGAACATTTATATCTTCACCCACGACTCGATTGGGGTGGGCGAAGATGGCCCCACGCACGAACCGGTCGAGACGGTGAGCGGATTGCGCGTCATTCCCCAGCTCGACGTGATCCGGCCGGCCGATCCCGAGGAAACGGCCGGAGCTTTTGCCGCGGCGGCGCTACGGATCGATGGACCCACCTTACTGGCGTTGTCGCGCCAGGCCGTGCCGATGTTGAACGAGATCGACGTGAAGACCCGGCGCGAAGGAGTCGCCCGCGGCGGTTACATCGCGAAACGTGAGACCGGAAAGCTCAATCTGATTTTGATGTCGTGCGGCAGCGAACTGCAGCACGCGATGAAAGCCGCGGGTGAGCTGGGTGAGGGGACGCGGGTTGTTTCCATGCCCTGCTTCGAGCGTTTCGATCGGCAATCCGCGGAATACCGCGAAGAAATTTTGCCCTCGTCATGCCGACGCCGCGTGGCGATCGAAGCGGGCGTGACCCAGCTCTGGTATCAATACGTCGGTCTGGACGGAAAAGTCGTCGGCATGTACCGCTTCGGCATGAGCGGCCCGGGCGACGAGGTGATGAAAGAATTCGGGATCGACGCCGCCCACGTCGTCGAAGCAGCCAGGTCGCTGTGACTCTTCTCTAGCCGCGACCCTGTGGCCGGCGTGGGTTCGGCTGGGCAGAATCAAAGCCGATCTCCCACGTCGCACCGCGTCGCGGCTACAGGAAAACAGGTTACAGCGGTTCTGCAACGTTCCGGGCGCGATCCTCGAAACGGGTGAACTCTTTCAGGAAGGTGAGCGCAATCTCACCGACCGGGCCATTACGCTGCTTGGCGATGATCAATTCGGCTTCTCCCGCTTTCTCGGCCCGAGCGTCCTCATCTTCTTCGTAGATTTCCGGCCTGACCAGAAGTCCGACCAAATCGGCATCCTGCTCGATTGATCCGGACTCACGGAGATCGCTCAAACGCGGTTTGCCGCCGGTGCGCGCTTCCGGTTGGCGATTCAACTGGGCCAGCACGAGGAGGGGCACCTTCAGCTCTTTCGCCAACCCTTTTAGTCCGGACGAAATCTCAGAAATTTCGAGCTGGCGATTGTCCTGGGCGCGGCGCGTCGTCGAACGGAGGAGCTGGAGATAATCGACCACGATCAGTTTGATGTCTTTCTGAGCCTTGAGCCGCCTCGCTTTGGCTCGCAACTCGAGAATGCTGAGGCTGGCGGTGTCATCGATGAAGATTTGGGCTTCCGCCAGCTTCGAAGCCGCGGCAGTCAGGCTCGGGAAATCGCGCTCCGCCAGGAAACCGTCGCGCACTTTTTGCAAATTCACCCGGGCCCGCGAGCAAAGGAGGCGCTGCACCAGCTGCTGGCTGCTCATTTCCAAACTGAAAACCGCGACGGGCAATTTCTCATTGATCGCCACGTGCTCGGCAATGTTCATGGCCAGGGCCGTTTTTCCCATGCTGGGGCGGGCGGCAATTACGATCATTTCGCCTTCGTGCAAACCGTTGGTCATCCGATCCAGCTCCGCGAAGCCGGTCGAGATGCCGGTGATGCCGCCGCGCCGCTCGTAAAGCTGCTCGATAGCCTCAATCGCTTCCATGACCTGGTCCTTCATGGTCAGCACCTGGCCTTTGAAACGGTCTTCGCCGACGGAAAAAATCTTCTGTTCCACTTCGTCGAGAAGGTTGTGCACTTCGTCCTGTTCCTCGAAGGAACGGCGGACGCTTTCCGTGCAGGCGGCGATAATCTGGCGCAGGATGTATTTGTCGCGGACGATCTCGAGGTAATAAGTCACGTTGGCCGCCGTCGGCACGAAAGTGAAAAGACTGGTGACGGCCGACGCGCCGCCGACGGTCTCAAGCAGGTTTCGGTCACGGAGGACCTGGGTAAAAGTGATCAGGTCGATTCCCTGGCCGGCGTTCCAAAGCTCGACCAGCACTACGTAGATCGTCTGGTGCGCCGGAACGTAAAAATATTCCTCGTTAATTTTCTCGACGCACTCCGCGATGATTTCGCGCGGGGAGATGAGCATGGAACCGAGGACACCCTGCTCCGCCTCGATGCTATGCGGCAGTGTCCGGTGAATATCCTGCGAAGAAGATGTGAATGACCCACCCCCGTTGGGGCCGCCATTCTTTTCCGGCCAGCCTCGGCCGGGCTCACTGCCCGATTTTCTGCGAGACTGCTGTCCTCCCCGGAGGGATGGATCAGTAGCCATTTATTTAGGGTCGGTTCGTTTCTTGTAAGGTCGCGCCTTTTCCGTGACCTCGCCGGCAGGTTCAGTTGCCGGGGCTTCTTCTTTCGCGGGTTTAACCTGGAAAACAAATTTCGCCGTCACGTCGTGGTGCAACTTGATCGCGATCTCGTGTTCACCCGTGCTCTTGATCGGGTGCTCGAGGACGATGCGATGGCGCTCGATCTCATTGCCCAGTTCATTCTTCAGACGTTTCACCAGGTCCTGGGCCGTGATCGAGCCAAACGCCTTCCCGCTTTCGCCAGTCTCCAGCGTGAAGACGACCTTGAGTTTGCCGATCCGGCGCGACAACTCCTCGGCTTCATTAAGCTCCGCAGCTTCGCGCGCGGCGCGTTTCGCTTTCAAATTGTCGAGCTGACGCAGACTCTGTTTTGTCACTTCAAAGGCTTTGCCCTGGGGCAAAAGGAAATTACGCGCGTAACCGCGGCGCACTTTTACGACATCCGCCTCAGCGCCGAGGCCGGGGATGTTGTCCGTGAGAATGATTTGAGTAGAAGGCATGAAGTCAATCCGTTGCGCCGCGTGAACGATTCAGGCAGGCGCGAGGGAGGGGATTATAAAACCGCAGGCCCCGCTGT
>JBBRMO010000159.1:0-5443 GCA_038230815.1 Chthoniobacterales bacterium | reverse complement strand
GCGGACGAACTGCATGCAGCAGGCTTGGAGGCTAACGAAATCCTGAAAAATCCAATGCGCGCCTTATCGGTTATCGAAAAATGGCGTGAGAAAGCTCGGAGCGGTCTTGAGGCGGGGATCGAGTATGGGTGTGCCATTCGAATTCGCCGGATTCGTTTTGCAACGGTGCTGCCGGCGTTGATCGGAGCGCGGACGCTGGCTCTTTTGCGAGAGACGGGACCCGATATTTTTGAGTGGAGAATCAAAGTGCCTCGCTCCGAGGTCCGGAAGATGATTCTGTCGAGTGCGCTCGCATCGCCGCGACAGCTGCGGGTCTTCTTCCGAAAACTTCAAGGAACGGCGATTTCCAAATCGCCGGTTTAGTGGGTCGGCGACTTGGAAATCGCCGCTCCTTGAAAGCGACAGAGCGCGAGATCGATCTACCTGAAGTAATTGCGCTGTTTTTCTGTGATCGGGCGGCCCAATCGCTCCAGGACCTGGAGCATGTCCTCCCAGACTTTAAGTTTTTCTGAGGGTGCCTGGTTCCTCAAGAGGTAGGAGGGGTGATATGTGATCATGAGCGGGGTCTCGTGGTGGGAGTGCCATCGACCGCGCACTTCCCGCATGGTGCTGCGAGTCCCGAGAAGGCCCTCGACGGCTGTCGCACCGAGGGCGACGAGCACTTTCGGCCTAATGATGTCGATCTGTTCAGCGAGATACGGCAGGCAGGTCTGCATTTCGACAGGCGTTGGTGGGCGATTACCGGAGTTCTCCGGCGGCATGTCGGGCCGGCATTTCAGCACGTTCGCGATGTAAACTTCGGCACGAGAGAAACCCATCGTTTCAATGATTTTGGTGAGCAGTTGTCCGGCGCGTCCGACGAACGGTTCGCCTCGCGCATCTTCGTCGGCGCCCGGTGCCTCGCCGATGAACATGAGTTCGGCATCCAGATTGCCAACGCCGAAAACGGTTTGAGTGCGGGAGTCAGCCAGATGCGGACACTTCACGCAGACCGCGACGCGCGCCTGAATCGGGGCAAGGAGGGCTGCTTTATTGATCGAGGTTGTTTTCCCCGCCGGCTCACGGACCATCGGACGATGGAGTTGGGCTAACGAAACGTGGGAGGCGCGCGGCAGCTTGCCGCCGCCGTCCCGCAGTTGTTGCAGCGCTTTCAGCACCAAATCGAGAGCGGGAACAAATTCAGCGGCCACCTGCCGACCATCTGAGGTTTTGCGCTCGGCCGCAAGCTTGGAGGGACGACCGCTGTGTCCGCCCGCCTCAGGAGGGTCGGACGGGCCGTGGCGAGGCGAGTCGTCCCAAATAATGGGACGGGACAGCGCTCGTCCCTCCAATTACGGTCGCGCGTGAGCCTCGCGTTGATAGATTACGATTACGCCCTGCCGGAGGAGCTGATCGCTTCTCGGCCGCTGCCGAATCGTCAGGACTCCCGCATGATGGTTCTTCATCGGCGCGAGCGGCGGATCGAGCATCGAACGTTTGCGGAGCTCGGCGGATATTTGCGGTCAGGCGATTTGCTCGTGCTGAACAACACCCGTGTGGTGAACGCGCGCCGGTTTTCCGATGACGGGAAGATAGAGTTTTTGTTTCTCGAGCAGCTTCGGCCCGCGCGTTGGAAATGTTTGGTGCGTCCCGGTCGCAGGATGCGCGCAGGTTCCCGGGCTGCGATTAATGGCGTCGCGGTGACCGTGGAAGAAATCTGTCCGGACGGCGCCCGGATCGTCTCGTTGGAACGCGACGTCGATCCCTGGGAAGGGGGGATGGTCCCGCTCCCGCCTTATCTTCGCCGGCAGGGTGATCCCGAAGATCTCGAGCGGTACCAGACGGTTTACGCGGAAATTTCTGGGGCGGTGGCGGCGCCCACCGCAGGTCTGCACTTCACCCCCGAAATGATCGCCGCGCTCCCGCACGCCTTCATCACTCTTCATGTTGGCCCTGGAACATTTCAGCCGGTGAAGGTGGAAAATATTTCCGAACACCGCATGCATCGGGAGAGTTTTTTGATTTCCGAATCCGCCGCCTCGGCGATTAACGCCGCGACCCGAACAATCGCGGTCGGCACGACTACGGTGCGCGTTCTGGAATCCGCCAGGCGTGACAACCGGGGCCTTCTCTTCGCCCAGGACGGTGCCACCGATATCTTCATTTATCCGCCGGCGGAAATCCTCCGGGTCGACGCGCTCCTGACCAATTTTCACCTGCCCCGGTCCACCCTGCTCATGCTGGTGAGTGCGTTCGCCGGGCGCGAATTCCTGCTCGAGGCTTACGCGGAAGCGATCCGGGAAGGATATCGCTTTTACAGTTACGGCGATTGCATGTTGATCGTGTGAATGGAGCCGGCTGTAGCCGGGATCGACGATCACGGCGCTGGCGAACATCAAGCTCTAGATCAAGACCAAAAGTAGGGGAAGGCGCATCCCAGGCGGAAGGAACTCCCCCTCTGCCGGGATCATCGATCCCGGCGACAGCGTCGGATTATGCTACTATTCCCGCCATGGATTCGGCGGACAAACCCAAAGGCGAGCTGGTGATCCGGACGATCGCGATGCCGGCCGATACGAATCCGAGCGGCGATATTTTCGGCGGCTGGATCATTTCGCAGATGGATTTGGGCAGCGGCATTCTCGCTGCGAAGGTCGCGAAGACCCGCGTTGTGACGGTGGCGATTGAGGGAATGTCGTTCCTGCGTCCGGTGCAGGTCGGCGATCGGGTGGCCTGTTATGCGTGGGTGGAGAAGATCGGCCGCACTTCGATGGTCATCCCGGTGGAAGTATGGGTCGAGCGCTATATGTCGGGTGAGGAAGTGCTGGTGACAAAGGGCGTGTTCACCTACGTCGCCCTGGATCGTGCTGGAAAACCGGTCCCGGTTGAGCGCGGATCCTGAAGCGTTAGTTGGGCGGCGGGGTTTCCTGGTTTACCGGCATCGGCTGAAAGTTTCGTTCGAGCGGGGGGGGTGTGTCCTGCTTTGGCATCTTGTTTCGTTGCTTCACCACTCGCTGACTCTCCTTGTCGCGGGCGGCCTTCGACTTTTTGATGTATTTGGAGTAGGCGCGCTGGTCGCGACTGTTCTTCGAAAATCTTGAGCAAGAGGGCATGCTCAGCGCCAGGAGAAGGACCAGGCAGAGGTATTTCATCAGCGGCAGCTTTTCAGGCCACCTTCTGGTTCGCGGCGTCATTCGACCAGACAAACTGGCGCGATTGAATCAATTCGTCCACCACCTGGTAGATTTTCAATTCGCAGAAAGCGCAAAGCTGGTAAAGCGCGTCCAGAGTCAAAGGCCCGTTGGCGGCGAATTGCCAGACTTGCTCGGCCACCGGCTGTAACTCGGGCGCGGCCGCCGCCGGCCAGGTCAGGTGGGCCTTGTTGGGCTGCAAGGTCGCCTTGTTGCCGGCAAAACGCTGCTTAAGCTCCGCGAATTCATCCCGCCCCTGAAGGGCGTTGATCAGCATTTCACCCGCGTTCTTCATGATCCGGGCCGACTGGATCCAGTCCTTCTCGGGCAGTCCGTCCGCGGAGAAAGTGAATGTGCCCACCAGATGTTCGTTCACGAACAGCTGCCAGAAAGCTTCCTCGCCCGTAAGATGATCGAATTGCCCGCAGCGCGGCTGGCCTTGCTCGAAGAAGAACGCCGACACCAGTTCTGAGTTTGGGCTCGAAATCCGCAGCTGACCGGTTTGGGAAGAATTCGCAATGGTCTGGTAAACGGTGATGAGGTCGAAATTCGCGAGGTTCCCGCTCAACTCCAGGCAATGACTTTGAGTCATGGCGAGGTCGCGGGCCTGCGCGAGGCGCGACGCGAGCTGGCTGCTAAGAAAATGGAAGAACGACGGCACGCGGCGGATTAATTCGGAAAAGTCCTTGCGTTGAAAACATTGCAGGCTCACCGGCTCGCAGGCGCGCGCGACATGTTTGCGGGGAAGACCGGATAATGTTTCCACCTCCCCTAAAATATCGCCCCGGGAGAGGTAAACGGCCGGCGCGGATTTTTGCGCCGACGGTTGAATGACCTCGACGACGCCGCGATTGATGATGAAGAGAGCATCGCCCGGATCACCCGTGGAATAAATGGTATCGCCTTCCCCAAGATGGCGGACACGGGATAGTTCGCCAATGGCCTTCAGCTCCAAAAGCCTCAGGCCCGTGCAAAAGGCAAAGAAATCCCGGTCGAACATTCCCGTTTTAAAGCAGGAGTTGTGCTCCGCGACGGAGGCCTCCCCCATTGGCGGCAGTTGCATCTGTTCCGTCCGGCGTTCAGTCTTCGGCGATGCCCGAAGTAGCCTATCTTTTTGAGCGGTTCCCATCCTTCGGCCAGACATTTTCTTATCGGGAGGTGGCGGAGCTGGAAAGGCAGGGGACCACCGTCCACGTCTTCTCGATCCGCCGTCCGGTCGACGAACCGGAGCAAGACTGGGACAAACGGCTGGTGGAGCGCGTCCAATATCTGCCTGAGGAAAAGGCCCTGGTCGCCGAGGTGGACCGCCTTCTCAGAGGCCACGAGGTGTCGAATGAGGCGCGGTCTGCCGTGGAAAAGTGGGGCAGGCAATCGGATTTTTTACGGCTTTATCAGGCGATTTACGTCGGTCTGCGTCTGCGAGAAAAACGCCTTCGTCATGTTCACGCGCATTTCGCAGGGATGGCCGCGCGGACCGTTTATTGGATTCGGGAATTCTTTGCGATTCCCTACAGTTTTACAGCTCATGCCAACGATATCTTTGCGCCGCGCGATTTCGTCGTGTCGCTCGCGAAGTTGATCGAGCAGGCAGCGGGGGTTGTTACGGTAAGCGATTACGCGGTGAGGCTTTTGCAGGAACGCTTCCCATCGAATGCCGCGAAAATACGTCGCGTCTACAACGGAGTGGATCTGTCGCGGTTTCAGCCATCGGATTTTAGCGACAGCCCCCCAGCGATTGTTTCGATCGGCCGATTGATTGAGAAAAAAGGTTTCAGCGATCTGATCAGCGCATGTGCGCTGCTCAGGGCGCGCGAGCGCGACTTTGCCTGCAGCATTCTCGGGGAGGGCCCGCTGGCAGAACCGCTCCGAGCGCAGATTACGGCGAACGGCTTGGAGAAATGGGTGGAACTGGTGGGGCCGCAAACGCAGTCCCAGATCGCGACGCGGCTGGCGCACGCGACAATGTTTGTCCTGCCGTGCACGCGCGATGCCGAGGGTGGCATGGACAATTTGCCGACGGTCATTATGGAAGCAATGGCCGCCGGGGTCCCGGTGATTTCGACACCGCTCGGAGGGATTCCCGAAATGGTCGAGCCAGGGGGGAATGGGGAGCTCGTCCCCGAGGGCGATCCGGAGGCTCTGGGCAATGCAATCGAGAGGTTGCTCGCCGATCCGGATCGGTTGCGCAAACTCGGAAATCGCGGCCGGGAGATCGCGCAAAAAAAATACTCGATCGAAACCAGCGTGCGACAATTGCAGCAGCTTTTCGACTG
>JBBRMO010000158.1:0-5505 GCA_038230815.1 Chthoniobacterales bacterium | reverse complement strand
GAAAGCCCGCGGCATGCACCTTCAAATCGTATGGAATTTATAGTTCGGTCGCCTGCCAGAACTTTTGAAAGGCCCCCGGCCAACTGCGATCAATCACGCTCTGGCGAGCTTTCTCGCCCATTCGCGCCCGCAAAGACGCATCGCTACTGATCCGGTCAATCGCGCGCGCGAAATCTTCCGCGTCGTGCGCTTTGGTCACCAGACCGGTCGTCCCGTCATCGACTAACTCCTTCGGCCCGCCCACATCCGAGACGATAACCGGAAGTCCCGAGGCCTGGGCTTCCAGAATGACGTTTCCGAAAGTGTCCGTCGTACTCGGGAAAACAAAGACGTCGGCCGAAGCATAGGCTTTCGCCAGCGCTTCGCCTTTGAGATAACCGAGGAAAACCGCATCCGGAAGCACGGCTGCCAAAGCCTCGGCGTAAGGTCCGAGACCGACGAGGTAGAGCTTCACCGGGTGACCCGCATCGCGGAGTTTTTTGTAGGCCGTGGCCAGGACATCGAGATCTTTTTCGCGGGAGATCCGGCCCACGTAAAGAAGGCGCACCTCTTTTCCGTTCACGCCCGAACCTGGCCAGAAGGTCAGGTCTCGGCGGGAGGGATGAAATAGATCAGTGTCGAGCCCGCGCGGCAGGATCTTCAGTTTCTCTGGTGCAAATCCCCGATCGATCCAGCATTTTCGGTAATACTCCGAGTTGACGAAAACAGTGTCGACCTGGCCGTAGAGCCAGTGCATGTAGCTCCAGGCAAGGCTCTCGAGAAAACGGTCCTCGGTCAAGATCCGCACGTATTCCGGGATGTCGGTGTGGTAAATGCCGCTGGTTTGCAGGTTCAACATTTTCGCGGCCAGCAACCCTATCAGACCCATCGGACCCGGGGTGCTGATGATGATCTCGGTGAATTGCTCTCGCTGAATGTAATCAAGGATCTGCATGATCGGCGGAAAGCTCACCCGTTGCAGTTCGTACTCCGGGAGCGCGAATTCGCCGATTGGCCGGAAATTCTTGATCGGGATATCGTGGATGTTGAGCCGGCGTCGGGACGTCACCACTATCAGTTTTTCACCGGCCGCCACCCCCGCCGCCGTCATTTTTCGGATCGTAGTGGCGACGCCGTTCACGTCGTCAAGCGTATCGGTAAACCAGGCCCGTTTCCGGTTTTGCAAAGCGGGGGGAATGGCCCCGGTCATTTTCGAGAAAATGTCGCACAACCAGCGGCGGGACGGCGCCTCGCTATGAAATCCGTAGATGTAAGGGGAAAGCAGGACGATGATCGGTGCGATCCCGCTCAAGGCCTGGATGCTCTCGATGACATTCCCAGTGCGCAATTGTTGAACGAATTTCTCGAAAAGCCGGAAGGCGAGTTGCTCGCAGACCAGATTTGCCATCAGGAATGCGCGGCGTTCCGGCTCGGTCACGCCTTTCATTTCTTTAGCGAGGCGCGCCTTGACCTTCGGCTGAGCGAAATGCTTCGAGAGCCCTTTCCAAAGCGAAACGTTCCGCGGCTTGGCCAGTTCAAAGATTTTTCCCGACATCACGCCTTGGGCGAGGAAGGTCGCTTTCTCGCGTAAAGTGAATTCGGTAGGGTCGCGTCCCTCCATGAAACGCGAGAACATTGTTTCCAGGAGCGGTCCGGTCGGGCCGAGGCGCTCGGTGAAGCGGTCCCGGATGAAACAGGAAACGGTATTGTAGAATCCGTGAGACAAGGCAAGGGGCGTCCCGCCTTCCCCTCGGGGCTCGCATTTGCCTGTCCGGACGAGGCCCAGAAAATCCGTAGCCCTTCGTGCCTTCGGTGTTTCCGTATAAGCGCCGGCCACGAACTGTCCGCCATGGTCGTCCGAGCCGCCGGTGAAGATTTTTCGCCAAGGCTCCGGGTGGGTCGGGGCGAGGTTATGCCGGTTCGCCATCTCTTCTATTTTTTCCGGGGTGAGCCCGGATAAGAGCTCCCGCGCCAGGACGCTGAGAAGCGCATCTCGAAGTCCGTTGATTCCTTCGAAATGCTTAAAAAGAAGGATAAGCTGCTCCAGATGCGTCGCTTCTAGTTTTCCATTGATGCTGTAGAGCGGGTGCGCGACGGAATGGGCGATGGCCTCGCTCTGAAGATAACTTTGCAGATCGAAAATGTTTTCGCGTCGGCCCGCAATCTCCGCATGCTGCGCTTCAGTGATCCCCCACACCAGGAGGTGGATCTTGCAGGGATCGGTCGGGAACGAGGTCGTCACTTCCTCACTGATGAAGGTTCCTTCCAACTCCGCGATCTCCAGATTCCCGTCGATCGTGTCGTGGTCGGTGATGGTGACGAAATCCATCCCGCGTTCGCGCAGGAGTCGATGGAGCTCGCGCGGATCGCTGTAGCTGTCGGGGAAATCGAATCGCCGGAAGAGCCATTCCTGGGAGCGCGCGCTGAATCGCGAATGAATGTGGAGGTCGCACCGACTCATAGGCACCCCTTCAATTGCGTTGGCGCGTCCGCTTTTCCGCGATCCAATCGCGGTAGGTCGTGGCGGTCCGATTTTCCATCAACCGATCAGTCAATCGCAGGATTTGGCGCCAGATTTCAGGATGTTTTAGGTCCGGCGGGTGAATGCTAACGCGAGCGAGGGGGGCGTCCATGAGCTGGCGAACGAGGAGATTGTTCCAGGCGAGGCTGGTGGTCCGCCGCCACCCGCTGCGCACACTGTAGGCGAGCGTCCGCGCGGAATAATTCTCCCCGGAACGCAAATCGCGCACCCGCGCCAATCGCGTGGTGTATTCCATCTCGGCATCGGTGGCGGCGCGCTCCGCGGCAGCGCCGAGGAGCCAGGCCGGCGCGATGAAACCACGCGGCGTCAATCCGGCAGCCGCAAATTCTCCGCGAGCCTGGCTGATCCGGCGGAAGGCTTCGTCATAACCGAGATCGTAAAATTCGCCCTCGTCATTCGTGTAGAAACGGGTGAAAAGTTTTTCGGTGAGGTTCTCGCCGTTGCGTCGCGGCCTGTCGTGGAAGTAGCCGTGGATTACGATCTCGTGTCCTTTCGCTTCCAATTCCTGAAGCCAGCGGACAAAGCTTTGATCGTCGGCGAAGCATCCGTGGTGATGATAATTCGGCACGACCAGGAGCGAGGAAACCGATACCCCGTGGGGCGCGAGTTCGCTTATGATTGCTTCGACCTCCGGCCGAGTCGTGGGGGCGACATCGTGCAGGGAAACGACGAGGGCGGCGTGCTCCGCTTCCGCCGAAAGCGCGAAAATGGAAGACAACGACGTCGCACTGGCTCCGGTCACGCCGGATTTTCGATCTCAACCGCGGCGCAAACAAGCTGAATCGGTGTTCTCTGGCAGGACGTCGCGCTGCGGCGCGTGCGGTCGATCCCCGGTGGCAGCACTCCCTCCGTCCTGCGATCGAATGCCGGAGCACGGCGTCCCTACCTGACTGCCATTCGCAGGATCTCCTCGAACTGCGCGCTCGTCAGGGACTGAACGGACAATCGCGACAAACGAAGCAACGCCATCTCCTTCAACCTGGGATTCCGTTTGATCGCCTCGAGGGCGACCGGCTGGGCCAGCGGCTTTTCCGGCGCCAGTTCTACGGCGCTCCAGTCGCCCTCGGTCGCGGTAGGGTCCGGATAGGCCTCGCGAATTACTTTGGCGGTCCCGACCACCGATTTGTCGGTGACGCTGTGATAGAAAAAAACAGCGTCCCCTTTTCGCATGCTGCGCAGATTATTTCGGGCGGTGTAATTCCGGACCCCGGTCCATGCCGTTTTCCCATCCGCGACGAAATTCGCCCACGAGTATGCCGATGGTTCCTGTTTGACGAGCCAGAATTGTTTCACGCACCAACTACGTAGAGCCGCCCAGCTGATTCGACAACTGGGCGCCTTTGTTTCACACTCGCTCAAATGCCACGCGGCGCGTTCATCACATTCGAGGGCTCGGAAGGCTGCGGGAAATCGACTCAGGTTTTGCGACTGGCAGCGCGGCTTGAACAGGCCGGAGTCTGCACGCTCGTCACCCGCGAACCGGGGGGCACCGCCATCGGCGAAAAAATTCGCGACCTCCTCCAATTCGCGCCGGAGAGTTTCTCCATGGCGCCGGAGACCGAGTTGTTGCTTTTCGAAGCCAGCCGAAGCCAGCTGGTCCGCGAAACCATCCGCCCGGCGCTCGAGCAAGGTACAGTTGTGATCTGCGACCGATTTTTCGATTCCACCACCGTCTATCAGGGCGTCGCTCGTAAACTGTTCCCTCAAATTGTCGAAACCCTGAACACCTTCGCCGTCGGTCCCGATCGCCCCGATCTTACAATTCTTCTCGATATCGACGTTGAAACTGCCCGCGCTCGGATGTTGAGGCGGGTGCGTCCGGTCGCGGTCCTTGATCGGATGGAACAGGAACCGATCGAATTTTACGAACGCGTCTGCGAAGCGTATCGCGACCTGGCACGTCGCGAGCCGACTCGCATCAGGCTGATCGATGGCTCCCAGACGCCGGACGAGATAGAGACCCAAATTTGGAATGTGCTCAGGGAAAGCCTTTCGACCTTCGAATTGGTGAAACAATCTGAAATCGCAAATCGCAAATCGAAAATATAGCGATGGCTTTTACTCGCATCGGAGCATTCGAATATTTGAGCCGGGCCCACCAACGCGGCCGTCTCGGCCACGCCTATTTGATTTCCGGCCCGCCCGGCAGCGGCAAGCGCGGGCTCGCCTCGGATCTGTCCAATCTCGTTTCGGGCGTGACGTGCGCGGATGTTTTCGGTTCGCCGCCGCCCGGCGTTTACCTGGCGGAGCCGGAGTCAAAATCACGCCGAATCGTGATCGACCAGGTCCGCACTCTCGAGCACGCCCTGCAAATGCGGAGCACGAACGGTCACCCCAAAGTCGCCATCATCGCCGACGCCGACCGGCTTCAACCGCAGGCCGCGAATGCGTTTCTCAAGACCCTGGAAGAGCCGCCTAACGACTCGTTGCTGATTCTTCTCACCTCCATGCCGGAAGTCCTGCCCGACACGATTCGGTCGCGTTGTGTGTCAGTCCCACTCTCGGTTCGGGACAAGGCCGAGATGTCAGAGGAAGAGCGGCAATTGGTGGAATTGCTGGGTGCCGTGGTGAGTTCGAAGGGAGGCGGTCTTCAGCCGGCGTATCAGCTGGCGAGGGGTTTTCACAAATTACTCGCCCAGAGGCGTGAGGCGATCCAGGCCGAGAACGCCGCCGCGCTGAAGCGAGACGAGACGCGCTACCGCAATACAACCGATGGGGCCTGGCTCGATGAGCGCGAAGACTACTACAGGGCCCTCACCGAAAGTCAGTCCGTGCGCCAGCGGGCCGGCCTGGTTGAAATTCTTTTTCTCTGGTGGTCGGACGTGCTCCGCGCCCGCACGGGAATTGCGCGCCGCGATCTTCACGGCGGGAAGAAACAGACCGAGCATCTGGCCGAGCGCCTGACGACCTCCGAAATTCTGCGTCGGATTCGGCGGTTGGAGGTATTGCGGGTTCTTGTGGGTGGGTTGTTGGTGGTTGGGGTG
>JBBRMO010000157.1:0-5518 GCA_038230815.1 Chthoniobacterales bacterium | reverse complement strand
TTCCACGCTTCGTTTGGATGGGAATGTCAGATTGATGGATATCGCTACTTGCCAAGCAAACCCAGGAGCGGCGACACAACGTCTTCCTCGCCGCGTTGTGCGAATTCTTCAGCGAACTTCTCAGCATTCGCCTTCGCGACAGCTTCCGGTTGGCCGGCCGCGCAGAAGAACGCGAAAATGTCCTTTGCAACTCGATCAAACGATTTCCGGCTTTCTTCGCGAAGACTGGGCGCTGGGCTCAGCGCCGGCTCGCCGGTGATCGGGCGCCGGTTGTTCCGCATCTCATTTTCGGCTCGACGCACGCCATGCCACCAGTCCGGAGGCGTTCGCTTCCCGGCCTTTGCATTTTTCAGGTTATCAACGAGGAATGCTTGCGGGCTTTTCTTGAAGTGGCTTGGACCGAATCGCTCCTTCGCCGCCTGCGTAATGTCGATCCACTCACGAAGCATCGCCATCGGATATTGTCGCTGGAGGCGACGAGCGGCCTCCATGTCGAATCCGAGCTGCGTGAGCAAATTACCGGCCGCCGATCCCGTTGCCGCCGGAGCCGCCGCAGGCGTGCGTCGCTTGGCGAAGTATTCGCCAGCATTGAGCACCATCGAATAACTCGCGCGGGCGTTCTTGCAGAACAGTCGATCTTTCTCCACTGGCCGCACGACTTGCAATGCGATCAGACGTTCGACACACCGCCAAACCTTGATCTTGAGGTCGCGCGTGGCGAGCGACGGTGCGAAGCCAAGCACGTTCACGCCGAGATGACGAACATCGAACCGCGGTGACGACGGACGGCGCGACAGAATCTTGGACAGGAGAAGGAAGAGCCGCCGACTCGCCGGATCGAGTTCGCGATATGTAGCAAGGTCGAATCGGAAGGAGCCACCGGCAGCACGAACGATGTCGAAGAAGATCGGATCCCACGCAATTCGCCATGCTCGACTCGATTCAGGATCGAGTGGCAAGCTGTAGCTCAAGAAGCCAAAGCTCACCTTGCGATGTTCCGCTCGCACCGGATCATAGAACCGATCATTCAGATAGGTGACCTGCGAAAGACGCTCGATCGCTTTCCCGAATTGCTGATACTGTTCGCCGCCGCGGCGAGAGTGCTGGTCAATCACGCCGAGTTGGCGCAGGCAGTAATGCGGCGTTGCGTATAAATTCGCATCTGCTTCTGGCTGTGCAAACGTCAGCGCGAGCAGTCCCCACAGGTAGAATTCGTCCGTCGCCGACAAGCCGGACGGCGAGACGATGCGTGCAGTCGCTCGCTGCATGTGATGGTTCTTATCGACGAAAAAGTAAGCGCTCTGGTGGACGAGATTCTCAACTAGCGAACTGCCGGGATCAAGCGGGCACAGTGAATGCTCGACCAGGGACAGTTGTCCCAATCCCGACCAGCGACTCCCTGTTTTTCTCTTGGCTTGCATGTCCCTGAATTCCCAGGTATTTCTTGATCCGGTGTAGCACTCCGCCGATTACGCCGAAAGCAGCTATTTTCCCGGCCAGGGCTGCACTTGTTCCTTGACGACCTTTCCGGCTTCGTGCGAGCATTCGCTCAACGAAGACGCGGGCTTATTCGGAATTGCCATTGGCAATTTCCCGATTTGACCGTCGGTGAACGAGCCAGAACAAGGAGCAAGACATCCGATGCTGACCAATACGATCTGCTTCATCAATCAGAAGGGCGGGTGCGGCAAAAGTTCGAGCTGCTTTCATCTTGCCGGGCATTTCGCCTCGCGCGGGTTGCGCGTCCTTGTCGTCGACGTCGACCCGCAGGGTTCTCTCAGTCAGGGTTTCTTCGGTTCGGCCACGGTCGAACAGTTGTCATCGCGCGAAACGCTGGCCGCGATATTCAACGAGGATGCGATTGCATCGCCGGAGCTGCTCGTCATGCCGACGCCGATTGAGCGAATCTCAGTCAAGCCGACGCCGAACGGCACTTTGGAAAAGGCCAAGTAACCCCACGCAGTCCAAAGGAGAACCACGTGATCGACTTGACAAACAACAACGGCGACATCATCTCGCAACTGCTCGTGGCCCATCGCATGCTGTCCGACGTCGCTGCTCGCCTGGTCAGGGAGGCTGATGACGCCGACCGGCCTATGAGCCGGCGCAATGATCCGACACCCTATGTCTTCGGCTACACCAATTCGCTGGAGAAGCTGATCCAGGAAGGTCGGCAGTTCGCCACGATATACGCCGAGCCGCCGTGGCCACTGGACGAATCGGAGCGCAGCGGTAGGCGTGATCAACCGAGATTCACAGCCGATGACCTCGCCGCCCTCCCGATCGCCAATCTTGCGGCACCGGTATCGCACCTGCACATTTGGACGCCGGACCGATTTCTGCGCGAAGCGATGCACGTCATAGAAGCGTGGGGATTCACGTATAAAGCGAGCCTCGTGATGGTCGCACCCGAGCACGGTGCTGGCTGCTATTGGGGAATCGGACACCAGTATCTTCTGCTTGGCGTTCGCGGCGAAGTGCCATTCTCAGAACACCCACGCAGCTGGTTTTTCGAGCCGGACCGGTCAGTTCATTCAGACTGGAAACCTTACCACGCCAAGACGCTCATCGAACTCGTAAGCAAGTTCCCACGCCTTCACCTTTTTGACGAGTCCGTATCGGACGGCTGGATCAGTTGGAGCCAACGCGCTCCCAGCTACTTCGACCCCGACGAAGAAGATGAATGGGCACCTGATTCCGAGATCGATTGGCAGCACGTCGAATCCGAAACGAACGAGGATGCTGACACTCCCTTGGTTTTTGATTCCGCGACCGACAGGCCAAAGCCACCAATGCACTCCGATGACCTTCAAATCAACGCAAATAAGCGAGAACAGAAATGAACGCCATTCCAACCGACATTGATATCTCCGAACGCCTTGAACGCATCGAAACGCTGTTGCAATCACTCGTCGAGCAGCGAACGATCAAGGACTGGTATTCGACGACCGAAGTTGCGAAGATTGTGGGCAAAGCCGAGTTCACCGTCCGTGAATGGTGCCGCCTCGGCCGCGTCCGGGCCCAGAAGAAAAAATGCGGTCGTGGCGTTTCCAGCGAATGGATTATTTCGCATGAGGAGCTGACGCGCGTCCGCAACGAGGGCTTGTTGCCCGACCCTCATCCGTATCGGCACGTTCATTAGAATAACCGTGTCGAATTCCGATGGAAAATGTCCCAATTGACATTTATGCGTCGCTGGGACATAATTATCAGCGAGGAGCCGATGCCTCATGATCTGGACCTTCCGAAGCGGCTTAAGGCCAAGGGCTGGAAGGTCAAAATTCGAGAGAAGGAACGCCTCGAACCGCCTCACGTAACGATAATGTGCGGCAAGCGAGAATGGCGACTTGGCCTTCGGGACGGTGCCTTTCTGATGCCGCCGGGCGGAAAGTGGGCCGACATCGACGACGATGTCTGGAAGCTCATCGAGAAGAACTGGAAGGCGCTCCAGGACGCATGGGACAAGAAATACCCGACCAACCCGATATTGAGCGAGAAAGATGACGATGATCAAGACAGCTGAAAACGTTCGTCGGTATGTCATTCTCGACACCAATCGAGAACGTTTCAAACGTTACCTGTCGAACTCAGTCTACTTTTGCAACACGCAAACCGAGATCGGAAAGGTCTACGATGACGTGTCCGATAACCTCACGTGGGTTTCGTATGCACAGAGATTTACGGACGAGCTGGTCAAGGCGGTCTCGATGAAGCGAGCAACGCAACGCAAGACCAGCCCGCCTCGCGATGAATGCGTTCTGACGATCGCTTCGCCGCGGCCAGAGAGCGTGCCGACCCTTCACGGCCTGTTTTCGCGCATCGTTGGCGACAGTCCCGGTTACCATTGGCTGCCGAAGGATGAATTGTCCGAGGTGCTCTTCGACAACTCGATTGACCGCTCGGAGTTCATCATTGCCGCGGCATCCGATCCGGTGACCCGAACCCTGTCGCTTGTCCGTGGTAACTGTCAGCCACTCGTTGTGCCGTTTTCATTCTTCGAGCCTTCTGGCGATGGCACCAAGCCCGATTTCGGGTATGTCCGCGTCACCGACTTTGGCCGCACGATTGCACTAGGCGATTATGAGGCCGCCGCCGATGCCATCATGTATGAGTCGGACCGCGATTATCGAAAGAAGGTGACCGCTCGGCGGAAAGAAAGTGAGAAGTCATTCGGCGCGTCGCTGTTTCGGCTTCGCATGCAGCGAAGGTTGAAGCGGACTGATTTCTCTCCCTTGTCGGCCAAGACCATCGCTCGCCTCGAACGGAACGAGATCGGCAAGCCGCACGGTGCCACGCTCAACGCAATCGCAAAGCGTCTCCACGTGGCCCCCGACGAGATCGCCGATTATTGAGTCGCATCGATCATTGTCACGATTTTGGAACCAGCTCGACTGGTTGCGGCTGAATGCTATCCTCGGGCCGCTTTCCCGAATCTTTTCTTCCGCTCCCGGCAAACCGGCTGATAGCGCGGACGGTCATGTCATGGTCACAAAGCATTTGACAGCTCAAGCGCACGCCGCTGAGGCCGCGGCCCTGCAGAACGCTCTTCTCCGCGGCGGTCATCATTTCCGGCTCACCTGATACGAACTCGACTCGGCAGGTCGTGCAGCGAGCATTGCCGTCACATGCGTGGAGTTGGTTTATGCCCGCTTCATCCACGAGCGCCAGCACCAAGCGTTTGCCTTCTGGAACCTGAAACGATCCGACGCCTTCGACGGTCAATGTCGGCATCATGGATTCTCCTGTTGTTGCGGGCGTACTAGCAGTCTTACGGGATGCAGATCGTGGTGACGACTGTCTATGTCGGAACCTGATGCGAGGTCTACGCCGTTCCACGGCGTCGCTTGCTGGAAATGCGGCGTGTAAAATGTCCCGCAACGCACATGTTCAGTCCGCCACGGCTGGCGGCGGCACGGTGAGCTGAAATTGATGCCAAAGCTTTCGCGCAGTTTTTATGACAGAGACACAGTCACCGTGGCCAAAGAGCTGCTGGGGAAAGAGCTTGTGCACGTAGTGAACGGCAAGAAACTCGTGGGCAGGATCGTAGAAACAGAAGCCTATCTGGGTCCGCACGACTTGGCTGCGCATTCCGCACGGGGAAAAACGGCGCGGACGCAGGTGATGTTTGGCCCCCCAGGTTTTGCGTACGTGTACTTTGTCTACGGCATGCACTTCTGCATGAACGTGGTCACGGAACAGGAAGGACATGCGTCTACTGTGTTAATACGGGCCATCGAACCTATTTCCGGCATTGAAGGACCGACAAACGGACCTGCGCGTCTCTGTAAAGCGATGAGCATTGATCGGGCGCTGAACGGCCACGATTTGCTCAGCAAGAACTTTTACGTCCGCGATTCGGGCACTGTCATGGCAATGAAGATCGTCAAAAGGCCAAGGATTGGCGTGACCTACGCGGGGAAAAAAAAATGGAGTCGGCGTTTACTACGATTTTATGTTCGAGGGAGCGAGTTCGTTTCGAGGAAATGAAATATCTCTGCTATTGCGACCAGCAGAAGTG
>JBBRMO010000156.1:0-5528 GCA_038230815.1 Chthoniobacterales bacterium | reverse complement strand
TCGAATGTCCGCGGGATGCCTGGCAGGGTTTGCCGCGACAAATTCCGACCGAACGAAAAGTAAAATACTTGCGCGGTCTGGTCGCTGGGGGTTTCCGCCATATCGACGCGGTGAGCTTCGTCTCGCCAAAAGCGATCCCGCAGATGGCGGATAGCGAAGCGGTGCTCGCGGAACTCGGTCCGCTCGAAGGGGTGGAGATCATTGGCATCGTCGTTAACGAGAAAGGCGCGGCGCGCGCGATCGCGACCGGAAAGGTGAGCACGCTCGGATATCCCTCCGCGATTTCGGAGACATTTCTGCAGCGAAACCAGAGCCAATCGCTGGAACTCAACCAGGTGGTGTTGCAACGGATCAAACAGATGGCGGAAGAGGCCGGTCTGGAAATGGTCGCGTATATCTCGATGGCCTTCGGAAATCCGTACGGCGATCCCTGGAGCGAAGAAAAGGTGGTCGAAGGAGCAACGAAAATCGCGACTCTCGGGATCACTGCCATTTCGCTGGCGGACACGGTTGGCGCGGCCGAGCCGGAACTGATTCATCGGGTGACGGCCGCTGTGCTGCGCGAGCAAGCGGGATGCGAAGTGGGTATTCACATGCACAGCACGCGAGCGGACGCGAGGGCCAAGGTCCTGGCCGCGTTCGATGCGGGCTGTCGGCGCTTCGATTCGGCGGTCGGGGGACTGGGCGGATGTCCGTTCGCGCAGGACGCCCTCGTCGGAAATATTCCGACTGAAGAAGTTCTGCGGGCGTTGGAGCAGCGCGGCGTGGCATGGCCGATCCGGGATTCGCTTGCTTCTCTGCTCCCGATGAACGGAGCGATTTCCGAAGAATTTTCGGCTGAGACCTAGCTCCATTCCTGCCAGGGACGCTGCGCTGCGGCGTCCGCCCGCCGGGGAACATTCTCGCTCCGCCCGGGAACATTAGGGTCCCTCTCCTCCTCTGCGCTTCACTCCGGATGACAGCTTTGGGGGAGGCACGTCGAACGCTGACTACGGGAAAGCGCAGCGCGGTGTTTCGGCCAGTTACGTCTGCACCACGCCGGTATGGAACCTGGCTTTCGGCGTGGGACGAGAAACGTATCGAAGGAGAAGGGATAGAATTTCGCGGGTTTCGTGCGGCTGGATAATGGCGTCCACCCAGCCCCGCGCCGCGCCGTAGCGAATATCAGTCTGTTCTTCGTAATTCGCTTTCACAGTCGCGCGCAATTTCTCCAGCTCTTCCGGCGACGACTTTTTATCGCCGCGCTCGGAGGCGCGGGCGAGCACGCTGAAAATCGTGTCGGACGCCTGGGCCGCACCCATCACGGCGTAGCGCGAATTTGGCCATGCGAGGATGAAACGCGGATCGTACGCTTTACCGCAAAGCGCGTAGTTCCCGGCTCCGAACGAACCGCCCACAACGACCGTGATTTTTGGCACCGTCGAGTTGCTGACCGCATTTACCAGTTTCGCGCCGCTCCGGATAATCCCGCTTTGTTCAGCATCGCGGCCGACCATGAACCCCGTAACGTCCTGGAAGAAAATGATCGGCAGCCCGGTTTGGTTGCAATCGAGGATAAACCGCGCGGCTTTGTCGGCGCTATCGGCATAAATGACGCCCCCCATCTGAATCCCTTCCGTCTTTGTGCGGGACTGGATGCGCTGGCTCGCCACTATCCCGACGGGCCGGCCCGCGATTCGCGCGTAGGTGGTGACGAGGGTTTTGCCGTAATCGGCCTTGTATTCGTCGAGAGAATCAGCGTCGATGATGGACGCGAGCAGGTCGCGCGTATCGTACGGCTTATTCCCCTCCAGGCTAATCAGGTCGTAAACGGCCTGCGGCTTTTTCGCCGGTGCAGGAATCGTCTCTTTCGGCGCGCTCTTCGCCGCTTCGGGCAAAAGCGCGATCAGGGAACGCAATCGTTTCAAGCACGACGAGTCGTCCTTTTCGTAGAAATCTACGGTGCCGCTAATTTCGGCGTGCATTTTTGCGCCGCCCAATTCCTCGGCGTCGACGACCTGCCCAATGGCCGCTTTCACCAGGGAAGGACCAGCCAGGTAGAGCCCGCTGCCTTCGGTCATTAGAATCTTGTCGCACAGGACCGGCAGATAGGCACCGCCGGCGACACAATTCCCCATGATGGCAGCGAATTGCGGCAGCCCCGCGGCCGAGATTACGGAGTTGTTGCGGAAGATTCGTCCGAAATCGTCTTCATCAGGAAAAATCTCGTCCTGCATGGGGAGAAAGACGCCGGCGGAATCGACCAGGTATACAATTGGAAGCGCGCACTCGAAGGCGATCCGCTGCGCTCGGATCAACTTCTTGGCGGTGGCTGGAAAAAATGCACCGGCTTTTACGGTGGCGTCATTTGCGATCACCATACAGGGCACGCCGGAGACGTTGCCGATGCCGGCGACGGCGCCGGCGGCCGGGATGTTGCCCCATTCCTGGTACATTTTGTAAGCTGCCCAAAGTCCGATTTCGAAAAAAATCGAGTTCTTGTCGAGGAGTTGGCTAATGCGTTCGCGCGCGAGGAGACGTCCCCTCTTGTGCTGGCGATCCTGGCCGGCTTTGCCACCGCCTTCGCGCAAGGTGCTCTCTTCGCGGGCGATCGCGGCGCAGCGTTCGCGTAAGCCTTCCGGTGGCGGAGGAATTGGAGATCGTGCAGACATGCGCGAGAGGCTTACGCTGCGAGAAGGATGGAATCAAGCGAGAGCTCGCTGGATCGGTGGCACCGTCGGCGCCCGGAGGGAAACGCGGCGAGCGAGCGCCGCTCCAACAGCCCTCCTAAATCGCGTCGGTTTCGGAGCGATAACCCGAGTCATCGCGGATTGAGCGCAAACGATTGCGGCTTCCTCTCTCGGATTCGGGCCGATTGATTCTTTCCATCGCCACTTTCACGAGCAACGGAACTGCGGCCAGCGCGCCGACTGAAACCAACGCGATGGCCGTGGCCTGGCGAAACGGCCGGCGCACTTTATCGGCCACTAACATTCCGAGCCCAAGCCCAAAGGCGGTGCGAGCAAGGGTGAGCAATCCATCAAGCGGAACCTGCTCAACGGTTTTTGGAATGGATATCGAGAGAGACATCGAATACCCTTATACGTCTCGTTTTGGAAAAGGAAACGGGAAAATCTTGCCGCCAGTGCGATCAAGTGCCAGCCGCCTTTTTTGCACCTAACGACCAATGCCCAACTCGCTCTATGCCCTGATCCTCGCCGGTGGAAGCGGCGAACGCTTCTGGCCGGTGAGCCGGCGAGCGCGCCCGAAACAATTGTTGCGTCTTGTCGCTCCGCAGACCCTTCTCGAGCAGGCGGTGGCGCGGCTGCACGGATTGATCGCGCCGGAGCGCCTTCTGATTTTGACCAACGTCGACCAGGAAACGGCCGTCCGGGATTTATTGCCTCAGGTCCCGGCGGAAAACATCGTGGCCGAACCCGCCAAGCGGGACACCGCGGCGGCGGTGGCGCTGGGCGTCGCCTGGGTCGCCGCGCGAGATCATTCCGCGACGATGATTGTTCTGCCGGCTGATCACGTCATTGACGACACCGCCGCATTTCAAAAAACTTTGAGGGCCGCCGCAGCGGCCGCGGAAGAAACGGGTGCGCTGGTTACGATCGGAATCAAGCCCACGTGGGCCTGTCCAGGTTATGGCTATATCGAGCAGGGCGAAGTCGTCACGCTTCGCGGCGTCAACGACGACACCGCGGTTCATCGCGTTGTTCGCTTTCGGGAGAAACCGAACGCCGATCTGGCCGAGGCGTTTTTGCGCAAAGGAAACTTCCGGTGGAACGCGGGGATGTTTGTCTGGTCCGTGCCGTCGGTCCTCAGCGAATTCAATCGCCACACTCCGGAGCTGGCCAGTTTCATCTCCAGAGTACGAACCCGCGAGAATTTCAGAAAAATGCTGGCGGAACGTTTCGCTGATCTCCCTCGGATCTCGTTCGATTACGCCATCATGGAGAAAGCTGATCGCGTCCTGGTGGTGGAAGCCGGCTTCGACTGGGACGACGTCGGCAGCTGGCAAGCGGTCGCGAAATATTTCAAAAACGACGCCGAAGGGAATGCCGCCAACTGCGAGATCACGGCGCTTGAATCCTCGAACAACATCGTCTTCAACCCAGACGGGTCGCGGATCGCTCTCCTCGGCGTGCACAACCTCATCGTGGTCCGGACGGCGGACGCGATTCTGATCTGCCATCGTCATCAGGCGGAAAAAATCAAGAACCTGCTCGGGCAGGTGCCGGAGGAACTGCAATGAGTGACCTGCAACTTCGGCGACGGATTCTCGGGATCGATCTGGGCCGGGTGCGAATCGGCGTCGCCGTTTCCGACGAACTCGGGATGCTGGCGCATCCGGTCGAAACCATTCCAGCGAACGCAGAGGCAGCGCGCCGGATTGGCGAAATCGTTCGTGAGAAAAACGCCGAGCGCGTGGTCGTAGGATTGCCCCGCCACATGAACGGAAGCGTCGGGACGGGAGCGATCGAGGCCCTGGCATTCGTCAAAAAATTGCAGGCCCTGCTGTCTTGCGAAATCGTCACCTGGGATGAACGTCTTACGACCACAGCGGCGAACCGCGCCCTGCGCGACAGCGGCCGCAAGACGCGCAACTCGCGGAACGTAGTCGATCAGGTGGCCGCGCAAATGATCCTGCAGGGCTATCTCGACAGTCTGCAACCGATCGGTATTCCCGACGTTACCCGACGCTAGATGCCGTCCCGGCTAAAGTTGATCGTCGCTTACAACGGCGGCCGGTTCTCGGGCTGGCAAAGTCAACTGAACGGGAATGGTGTTCAGGACCATCTCGAAAACGCTTTTGAACAGATCTGTTCGGAGCGCATCCGGGTTCACGGAGCGGGTCGGACGGATGCCGGCGTTCATGCCATCGCGCAATGTGCCCACGTCGATCTTCCCGCCCGCCGCTATGGCCCGGAGCGCTGGCTCTCCGCCCTGAATGGAGTTCTGCCTCAGGAAATCCGAGTTATGAGGACGCGGTTCGTTGCCCCATCATTTCATGCCCGTTTCTCGGCGACGGGGAAAATATATCGTTACCGCATCTGGAATGGCGAAGTGTTACCGCCACTCGAAAAAGGCCGCGCTTATCATGTTCGGGATCCGCTCGACTGCGCTCTCATGACGACGGCGGCGCACTCTTTCCTCGGCCGACACGACTTCCGGTGCTTCGCGGCCAACCGCGGCGCCCCCGTCGCCGACACAATCAGGACAATCCAACGGGTCCGCTTCCAGAAATCCGGTGCACTCCTTGTCATCGAGTTCGAGGGCGACGGCTTTCTTTACAAGATGGTGCGGATGATGGTCGGCAGCCTGGTTCAGGTTGGCCTGGGAAAGGCGCAGCCTGGGGAAATTCAGTCCCGGCTAGGCCCGGCTGGCCTGCGTCTGTCCCAGGCACGCAGGGTCGCGCCAGCCGAAGGCTTATTTCTTATTCGCGTCCGGTACTAAGCCTGCTTTTCACCTCGGAGCTGGGGCGACCGTAGGAAGCCTCAGGGAGAGTGGCAGGCTATTTGCTTTGTGGAATTTATAATGAC
>JBBRMO010000155.1:0-5547 GCA_038230815.1 Chthoniobacterales bacterium | reverse complement strand
TCGGGGTTCACACCCTTATGGGGCTCCTTGCCAATTAATTCCCGCGCCGTCTCAATGACTTTCGGCATCCGAGTCATCCCACCGACGAGTACGAGCTCGTTGATGTCCTTCTCGGAAAGCTTCGCGTCACCAAGGCAGGCTTTAACCGGCGGAACAGTCCGCTGGAAAAGGGTATCGGTGAGCTGCTCGAGCTTCGAGCGCGTCAGCTTCTTCTGGATATGCTTTGGTCCGGTCGCATCTGCCGTGATGAACGGCAGGTTGATCTCGTATTCTTGTGAAGAGGAAAGCGCGATCTTGGCCTTTTCCGCTTCTTCCTTGATGCGTTGAACCGCATCGGGCTGCTTGGAAAGGTCGATGCCGCTCTCCTTCTTGAACTCGTCGACGATCCAATCGACGAGGACGTTGTCCCAATCGTCACCGCCGAGGTGGGTATCGCCATTGGTCGCCTTGACTTCGAAGACGCCGTCTCCGATTTCGAGCACGGAGATGTCGAACGTGCCGCCGCCCAGGTCATAGACCGCGATTTTTTCGTCCTTCTTCTTGTCGAGACCGTAAGCGAGCGAGGCCGCGGTCGGTTCGTTGATAATGCGGAGCACCTCGAGGCCGGCGATCTTGCCCGCGTCCTTGGTGGCGTTGCGTTGTGAGTCGTTAAAGTAAGCGGGAACCGTGATGACGGCCTGCGTGATCTTCTCGCCGAGCTTCGCTTCCGCGTCACTCTTCAGTTTCGCGAGAATCATGGCGGAGACTTCCGGTGGTGAAAAAGTCTTCTTCTCGCCATTCACATCCACCTGGACGTGGGCGTCGCCGTTGGCCGCCTTCACGATCTTATAGGGAACGCGATGTTCCTCTTCGCGGACTTCATCGAATTTGCGGCCCATGAACCGCTTGATGGAAAAAATTGTGTTGGCCGGATTCGTCACGGCCTGTCGTTTTGCGGCCTGACCGACCAGCCGCTCGCCATTTTTCGCGAACGCGACAATGGACGGCGTGGTGCGCGCCCCTTCGCTGTTCTCCAAAACCACCGGGTCGCCGCCTTCCATGACAGACATACAGGAATTCGTCGTCCCCAAATCGATACCTAAAACTTTAGCCATATATAGAAAGATCCTTTCGCTGATCGCGAGATGCGATCGGCATCCTATTCAGCAATCCATATTCCGGAATACGGCGCGTGATATAAACTCCTGATAATAAGGCATCAAAGTAGTTTTGAATAGATGTCGGTCAACGGTAATAAGCGACAAGATGTCTCATTTCGAACATTTCAAAGTGACCCAATGTCACACTTGGGCGAAGGAAGGGCAGTGGGAGTAGATCTCGCGACCGGCGCGCCGCTCTAAAGTTGACCCCTTGGCCAGGGCGAGGAGAAGGGGCGACAGAGTTGCGTGAT
Source organism: Chthoniobacterales bacterium (assembly GCA_038230815.1). GTDB lineage: Bacteria > Verrucomicrobiota > Verrucomicrobiia > Chthoniobacterales > UBA10450 > AV80. The sequence goes on along the minus strand of JBBRMO010000155.1, from coordinate 4,157 downwards.
AAATTGAACGGCCGTTGCGTTCACTTTTCGGCGGTTACGTCGAAAGCTCCATCCGCCCCCGCTTATGACGGCCTGCCACTTCTCGCCGCGAGTGGAGCGGTATGTCTCCTGCTTAAAAACTGCGTTCGATGGAAACTAGCAACCTGGATATTATTTTTGCCTGCGCGCATTGTTCGACTTCCTTCGTGGTCGATGCCGCCGCGGCTGGAATGACGCTGGATTGCCAGAAGTGCGGCAAGCCCACCGCCGTTCCCGCCACCAGCATTGAGGTTGCGGCGGACAACGCCGTAAGGATTTCCGATTTGCAGCATCAGCTGAAGGAAAACGCGTCGCAGCGAACGGAGATCACCAGCTACATCAACCAGCTCAGCATCCAGCTTCACCGCTGGCAACTGCGGCTGAAGAGTTTGAACGAGCGCCAGGAGAAACTCGAAGAGGAACTCGCGGCCCTCAGCCGGGGTTAGCGTTTTGAAGCGCGATGGATCGAGTGCTCCGTCGCTCGATGCCAGGTAGGGATGCTTTTCCGAAGCGTCTGACTATTCCCTGATTGCGTCGTCGACCGCAAAAAGTCGGACGCTTCGGAAAGGTGTCTCTACCTGGAAACAGCCTGCTTACTCAGTTCGCAATGCCGTCATCGGGCTGACCTTCGTTGCCCGGCGCGCCGGGAAAAAACAGGCGAGCAGGGAAGCCGCGGCAAGCATCAGACTCGATGTCCCCAGCGCGAAAACATCGTTTGGGCTGACGTCGTAAAGAATTTGGGAGAGCACCCGCCCGACGGCCAGGGCCAGGAGTAAACCGAAGGTGACCGCGAGTCCGGTTTGCATCGCGCCCTGGCGCATGATCAGGCCAAAGACGTCCCTGCGATGCGCACCGAGCGCCATCCGGATTCCGATCTCACGCGTGCGACATGCAACCGCGTACGCTTTCACTCCATACACGCCGACGACGGCCAGGAGCAGCGCGATCCCGCCAAAGACGCCGAAGAGGACGGCACCCAGTCGCACGATCCAGAGTCCCACGCTCTTTTCCACAAGGTCCGAAAACGGGGCGATGCCAAGGATAGGGAGTTCGGGATCGACCGTGCGCAACATCTGGCGCATCGCCGGGATCATTGCCGCCACGGCGCGCCGGTCTTTGCTGGCGATGCGAACGTGCAGGTAAACATTGCCATTGTATCCCTGAGCGAGCGGAACAAACAGCCGCCGCAGCAAGGTGTCGTTTTGCACGTCATGTCGATGCGTGCTGACGACACCCACCACTTCGAGATCGTTCGGCGAACCGTCACGCGGTGCCTGGGTGTAGCGAATGTGCTGACCGACCGCATCCGTGTTCGGGAAGAGTTTCTTCGCCATCGACTCGTCGATAATGGCAACACGAGGCGCCTCTTTGTTTTCCGCTTCGGCCGGGGTGAACTCGCGCCCGCGAAGCAATCGGACCCCGATCGCATCGAAATAACCGGGCGTGATGGCGGTAAAAAGGGCGCCGGCTCCGGGATCAGCCGCCTTTGGATCTGTCGGCATCGTCTCGCGTGCGGACATGACGCGGCGGGTGTTTGTGAAATTGCCGTAGGGCAACATCGTGCCGAGGGCGGCGGCCTGGACGCCCGGAAGTTTCCGCGCTTGTTCCACCGTGGCGAACATCAGGCGTCTTGATTCAGTCGGCGCTTTTTTCACGAGCGAAAAATCCATCTCCGTCACGAGGTCGCCCGCCGCGACAAATCCCGGATCGAGCCCGCCGGCCTTGAGCGCGCCGCGAAAAAATAATCCAGCGGAGAAGAGCAACATCAGGGAGAGCGCAATCTGCGCCATTACGGAGATGTGGCGCGGCGCGAAGAAACGGCTGAGGCGACCGACGCGGGCCGGTTCGCCGACCTGCTGCTTTAAATCGTTGACCAGATCGGCCCTCGATGCTTTCAGCGCCGGCACGAGACTAAAGAGCAACGTCGCCAGCAGACAGAAGAAGAAGGTCACCGAAAGAACCGCGGGACTCGGGCTCAGATCGGCCACAAAGGAAAAGCTGAGCGAACCGAGCATGCGTCCGAGCGAATGGAAGAGGAGATTGTTGCACCAAACGCTGACCAGAAGTCCGACTGCGCCGCCGACGATGGCGAGGAGCATGCCTTCGCACAACAATTGCCGCACGATTCGCCAGCGCGACGCGCCGAGCGCGAGGCGGAGGGCGATCTCTTTCGTGCGCGTGGTCCCACGGGCCAGCAACATGTTGGCGAGATTCAGGCTCGCGATGAGCAACACGGCGCCGGCCATGCAGAGGAGGAGCGTCGCGATCAAAGCGATCGGGCCGTCATCTTCCGGGCTGGTGCTGAGACTGAAGCGCGACGGCCTTTGGATCTGGAGTTCGCGCGCAAAATCGGCATCCGGCGGCTGGAAGGAATTGAAGCGCTGGCTGAGGACCGGAAGCCGCGCCTTGGCCATCTCGAGCGTCAGGCCGGACCGGAGCCGGCCGGTGAGATTGAGTGTATAATTTTTCGGTTGGGATAAATCCGTCTCCATGTCCGAATCGCCGAAGGCCGAGCCGAGCCGGGAATAGGCTCCGAGCGGCACCCAGATATCGGGCGCGATCAATGCGCTCACTCCGCTAAAGCCCTCCGGCGAAATCCCGATCACGGTGTAGGGCTGGCCATTGATTAAGAGCGTGCTTCCGACGAAATCCTCCCGGCCGCCCTGGCGGACCCAGAAACCGTAACTCGCTACCACCACAGGCAGGTTCGCGTTCGGCCGGCATTCCTCCGCGTTATAGAAACGTCCGCGATAAGCCTGAACCCCCATCATCTGGAAAAAATTTTCCGAAGTCAGGAAAGCGAAGCTGCGCCGCATCTCGTGGTCCGTGCCGATTCCGGCGACCGCAAACTCGAACGCGGCCAGATCGGCAAACACCTCCGGGCTGTTCTCGCGCAGCTCGCGAAACTCGGTGTAAGAAAACTGGCGGTAGTCGTGGCTCGCGCTTTGCCGCGCCGTGAAAACATTGACCACTTCCTGCGGGCGGACCGGGACCATCGGCCGGAGGACCACGCCGTTGATGAGAGCAAAGATGGCCGAGTTCACCCCAATGGCGAGCGCGAGGGTGATCACGGCAATGATGGTGAACCCCGGGGACTTGATGAGCTGACGGAACGCGAAACGAAAATCCTGGATCATTGGTTTGCCTTTCCTTTGAGATGCGGAAGACCCCGGCTTTGGATTCAAAATGTGGGAGGGACTTGGCTCCCGGCAGTCGCGACGCAAAGGCCGCTCCACATTGGGAGCGGCAACCTTTTTAAATCCGGGGCGCGTTCCGCAGCATCACATCAAGGGAGACGAACCGAGTGCGCAGCAAGCTCTTGAAATTGCCAGGGAGAGACTCGGTCGAGCCGCGCGCGTTGTTGTCGCGTCGAATTCGGCTCGACGTCGCCCTGCTTAAGGAAACTCACCGCGTTTCTTTCGAGCGCGGTTGAAGCTGATTTAGAATGGCGGTAAAACGCGGGTCGGCCCGAACCGGGTCCCACGCTGGATCGTACTCGAGCGCGCCGAAAGCCGGACCGTTCGGAATCGTGGCCAGGAACGCAAGTCGATCGATGGCGGCATTGACGTCACCCAGCCACGCGTAGGTCATCGCCAGGAAGCCCAGGACGGTTGCGCCATCGACCGCGTCATCCGCGAGAGGCCGCAGTTCGACGGCGCGCGCGGCTTCGCGCAGGGCCTCTTCTTTGCGCGAAAGCGCGGCATCGAGAAGGCCAAGCGTGGCCATCACCATCGGGTTATCGGGTTGCTCCGCTAATTGCGCCGCGACCGTGGCGTGAGCGCGCGTGAAGGCTTCCTTGGCGCCGGCACTATCTCCGCGAGCTCGCGCGATAATGCCCTGCCAATAGCTCACGGGAAAGAGCTGGCCGGCGCCGGCGACGAGTTCCTCTTTTTTCCACGCCGCGAGAGCAGTGGCGGCGGCTCCGGGGTCGCGCTCGTAGAGGGCCAGGTTGATGCGAGTCCAGGTGGTGGCCCCATCCGGATCATAATCCGCCGGCAACGTTGCCAAGAAAACGTGCGCTGCTTTCAGGTCGCCCCGTTCGAGTTCGATTTGCGCATGAACGAGCTGAGAATAATTGCGGGTCGCGGGATTCGCGCTCGCGGCCCGGTCGAAAAGCGTTGCTTCGTCGTCATAGCGAC
>JBBRMO010000154.1:0-5560 GCA_038230815.1 Chthoniobacterales bacterium | reverse complement strand
GGAAGTGCTCGATCTCCGTTCGATCAAGCCGCTCGACCTGGAAGCGATTTTGAATTCGGTTTCGAAAACGCACCGGGTTGTGATCGTCGAACAGGACCGGCCGTTCTGCGGAGTCGGCGCGGAAATTTCCTATCGCATCCAAAAGGAGATCTTCGATGGACTGGACGCGCCGATTCTGCGCGTGGCCCAGGAGGATGTGCCCATGCCGTACAACGAGAAGCTCGAGAAAGCGGTGCTGCCGAGTGTGGAAAAGTTGATCGCGGCCGTGAAGAAGGTTTGTTACGCCTAACGACTAATCGCCATGCCTGAAATTCAAATGCCGAAGCTGAGCGACACGATGACGGAGGGAACTCTGGTCGCCTGGAAAAAGAAAAAAGGCGACAAAGTGGCGGCCGGTGATGTCATCGCCGAGATCGAAACCGACAAGGCGACCATGGAATGGGAATCGCCGGAGGACGGGACCCTCACCGAGATTTTCGTCGAAGAAGGCGGGAAGGTGAACGTCGGCGACAAGATCGCATTTATCGGCGTTGAGGGCGAAACTGCGCCAGCGGAGAAGAAGGAGCCGGAGCCGAAGGCCAAAGAGGACAAGAAAAAGGAGCCCGAGAAGAAGGAGCAAACCGCAAGCGAGAAGCCGGCCGCCGCTGAGGAAAAAGAACCAGAGACCGCTCCTCCGCAGGAAAACGCGAAGCCAACAGCGGCGGAGAAGAAGCCTGCGCCGGCGAAAGCCATGCCGGAGCCGCGAACGGAAAGTGGTGGCGAGGCACGGGTGAAAGCTTCGCCGCTCGCGCGCCGTCTTGCCGCCGAACAGGGCGTCGACCTTTCCGCGGTGAAGGGGACGGGACCGGATGGCCGGGTGACCGAAAGCGATGTCCGCGCCGCCTCGAAATCCAGAGGCGTGGCGCCATCGTCACCGGCGCCTCGCATCCCGGCCGGCGAAGGTTCGCGCATCACTCTGAGCGGCATGCGCAAAGTAATCGCGGAACGATTGGTCGCGAGCAAAGCGCCGGTCCCCCATTTCTATCTAAATATCGAGATCGATGCCGGTCCGTTGATGAGCGCGCGCGCCGAACTGAAATCAGCCGGCGAACAAAGCGACAGTTCGAAGATTACCGTAAACGATTTCATCCTGAAGGCCTCGGTCGCAGCGGCGGTGAAAGTTCCCAAAGCGAACGCTTCCTTTGATGGCGACGCGATCGTGCAGTACAACGACGTCAATCTCGCGATCGCGGTGGCGATCGAGGATGGACTCGTGACGCCAGTCATTCGGGCGGCGCAAAATATATCGCTCCGCGGGATCAGCGAAACGGTGAAGGACCTGGCTCATCGCGCGCGCCACAAGCGGATGAAGCCGGAAGAATTCCAGGGCGGGACCTTCACGGTTTCGAATCTCGGCAGCTACGGCATCGACAGTTTTTCCGCTATCATCAACCCGCCTCAGGGTTTCATTCTTTCCATCGGCGCAATTGTGAAGAAAGCCGTCATCGACGATTGCGACCAGATCGTGCCGGGGCAGCGGATGAGCATCGGCATGAGCTGCGACCACCGGGTTATCGACGGTGCGCTCGGGGCGGAATACCTGAAGGAACTTCGGCATTTGCTCGAGAATCCGGCGCTGCTGCTGATCTAGCCTTCAGGTCATGGAGACCCGGCCGCCGAAGAGGAGTTTCTGGATGGTGCCTTTCACCATCCACGCCACGCGCGGCTTGTTGCGCGATCAGGGATCGCGCCGGAAGACGATGACGATTTCGTTGATCGCAGCCCTGGCTCTGCTGGTGGCTGGATTAACGGTGTTGCGTCCATGGCTGGATCCGCATCAACACCCAGCGCGATTCATTCTCTACTGGCTCGCTTGCGGCTGGGAAACGGTGCTGGTCGTGTTGCTGGCGCTTCTTGATCTTCTGATGGTGCGATCGCAAACGCGGGCAGCGCGGAAAGCGCTTCGGGAACAGTATGCCAGGGATCCTGCTCGGGATACGACGGCCCCGCACGAGCCATAGACGTGGTTTAGTCAGCCGGTAGATGCAACCGTGGCCATCGCCAGAGGGCGACGACGAGGAGTAAGCCCGACGCCAGGCTAATCAACGCGCCCACGGCCAGGTGAGGGTTGCGGTATTTCAATTCGACGTCGTGCTCCCCGGATTCGAGGCCGACTCCGAGCAATCCGGCGTCGACTCTCAAGACCGGGGCGGGTTTTCCATCCTGAAAAGCTTCCCACCCACGATCGAACGGCGTTTGTATAACCACGACGCTTTTTTGGGGGAGCACGATCCTGCCGCCGAAGTGCGTTTGACGGAACGAAGTAAGTTGGAGCGCGGTTTGGCGACGCTCTCCGGCTACATCCGCAAGGTTAAGGTTCCTCGCTGCCTGCTCCAGATCGGTGAGGTGGGCAGGCCGGAGGCCGTACTTATCGCCGTCATTTTCCGACAGAACTACGGTTTGGAGGAGAACGCCCGGTTTCTCGCCGGGCGGAAGGCCTACGAATGCGCTTTCGGTGATGAAGTGATCAAAGGCCAGGCCGAGCGGCAGGAAGCGGGCATTCCGGAAGAGAAAGAATTGTCCGTAATCCTTCACGAGCTCGTATTGCACCGCTCGCTGGAAGGGCAGCGGATCGTCCGCCAGGACATACTTTTCCCCGCCGAACAGCGAGAGGAGCGGATCGTTCTGCAGCCCTTCGATCCAGCCTGGGTCCGTTTCCGAATTGGGGCGAATGGCATTCACCGCAGTCAGGAAACTCATATAGTTAGGGTTATTAAAGGAGCGGTAAGAGGAAGTGCCGTAAAACCCGAAGACCATCGCATCGTTTAATCCAGGCTGGACTGCGAGGCTGGACGAAAGAGTCTTTGTTACCCGGAAGAAGCTGGAAGGGTCCGCAGCCTTGATTTCGTTCAACGCTTCGATCGTCCTGTCATTGTAACCAATGGGTGCCGTCAACTCTTCCCTTTTCACGATAGCGCGGTGGCCTGAGACCGTGTTCGTGTCGAACAGGACCAGCTCGCCCACGACCACTCCGGCAATGATCCACGCGAAAAGCCGGGTCCGCTTTAGCAGGTGTCCCAGAGCAAGAAGAAGGGTGTACCCCGCTAAAATGGCGGCAACACTCGGCTTGAGAAAAGGATCGAGGCGAATTTGCAACTCCTTGATCGGTAAATAGAGCGTGCCGACTAGAACGATGCAGGTCACCCCGAGAATCCAGAGACTGAACTTGCCCTCCACATAGCGGCGTAATGCCAGCATGCTCATGGTGGTCAGCCCGAGGATAGAGAAGAGGGAAAGCGTCCGGTAGTAATCACCCTGGAAAAGCCAGAAGAGGTAACGAAACCAGGGGAAAACAGTGGACAGGAGAATTCCCCCCAAAAATATCGTGAACAGAATTTTCTGCCTGCGTGAGGTACCGCGAAATGATTGAGGGATGAGGACAAGGCAGATTAGCCCGCAATAAGAGAGCGGTGCTTCGAGATAATTAGCCCAACCTCGAAACCCTTCGGCTGTCCCGAGCAGGTCGTTGGAGAACGGCCTGATGGCCGCTGTAATGTATTGAACCGGGGTGGCAAAACCGAAGATAGAAAAAGAGCTAAGTCGGGAAACCAACGAAGTGACGTTGGAACCGGGCGGACTGTTTAGGCTGGCTTGAAGGTTCGGATAGGCAATAACCGCTCCCAGGCCGGCTCCGAGGCAGGCGGCTCCGGCAAAAAGCATGGAGCCACGCAAAATGACTCCCGGTCTCCAACCGTGCTGCCCGAAAAGCCTGGCGGGGACATAAAGCGACAAAAAGAGAGCGCAGAGATAGAGATGGAATGAGCTGATCAATCCCACCAGCGCGACGGCCAACGGGACAAGAAACCATCGCCCCTTCTGCAAAGCCCGCTCGACGGCAAACAGAAGAGCCGTGAAGCAAACCATGTCCTGCGCAAGGAGAGGCCAGGAAGCACCCATGCACATATAAGCTGAGAATGCGATGAGGATGGCCCCAAGGAGGGCGACCTGGTTCGAGAGGCGGAGTCGAAGAAACCAGAAGAACAGCAGGCCGGCGAGAACAACCCTGGCCAAATGCTGATAGATGAGCGCCGGCGCGATGAGATCCTTGGGAAGCCACGTGACCGGTTCAAGGATCAGGTAACCGGCGGAATGAAAGATATCCTGGCCCATCGCGACGTGGAAAGACCAGGAGGGAATGCCTTCGTCTCTTAGATAACGGGAAAGCTCGACGAACCATGGGTAGTAAAAATTGAGCGAATCGCCGCCGCTGTCTTTGTAAAGCAGGACCGCCCCACCGAAGAGAAAGGCTCGGAATATCGCCGTGCCGACGACCAGCAGGCAGAGAAGGACCCATAAGGTCGAAAAGCGGGACCAGCTTTTCCTGGGCGTGACCGCTGTCTCCGGCGAAGCGGTGAGATAGGAAAAATCATCATTCATAAGAGAGAGCGGGACAATTCATTGGTCTGCCTAATGTTTGGCAAAGTGGCGGGGGTCGCGAAACGCGAGGCCTGATTGATAGGATGCTATCTCGGTCCGGATGGAATCGGCACGGGCTGTGTTTCCTTCCAGCGCGGTCAGGTCCAAAGCGCGTTGCGCCGTGATGAGCGCTTCGGCCAGGCGGCCTGCTTCAGCCTGGGCAGCAGCCAGCGTCGCGCTAATGACCGGGCTTTTCTTCGCGGTTAATGAGTCGGCCCGCTCGGCCAGCGCCACGGCCTTGGCGCCGTCGCGAAAGCCAGGATCGGGGCAGGTCGCCAGGATCCACGCCAGGTTGTTCATGGCCTCAATGTCGTTGGGATCGATATCCAAGGCTCTCTGATAATGGGCGGCCGCCTCCGAGGCCTCACCCATTTGCAGGTAAGTGTTGCCGAGGTTGTAGTGGGCATCGGCGAAATTGGGCTCGATTTCGAGGGCTTCGCGCAAGTGGGCCAGCGACTCATCCAGCCGGCCCATTTCGAGCAAAAGGGTGCCGAGACTGGAATGAATCGCGGCCTGGCGAGAATTGATCCGCAATGAGTTTTCGAAATGCATCATGGCTTCGCCGTTCTTTCCGTTGACGTGGCAAGCCTCGCCGAGATTGCCTTCCGCGATAATATTATCCGTCGTGCACGCCAGGGCGTGGCGCCAAAGGATTTCGCTGTTCTGCCAATAAGCAGCCTGGACCCGTCCCAGGACGACGAAGGCAGCGACGACGGCACCGCCGAGAGCAGCGAGCGGCCCGCGGGAATAGCGCCAGCCCGCACCCAACTGGACCGCGCCCCACGTCACCAGCAAATACAAACCGATCTGCGGAAGATAGGTGTAACGATCGGCGCGGGCCTGATTCCCGACCTGGAGAATCCCGATAACCGGGCCGAGCATGATCAGGTACCAGAGCCACCCGGTCACCAGGTAACGGTGGCGTCGCAGGAGAAACACGCCGGCTGAGATGCCTGCCAGGAGAGTCAACGCCAGGCCGATATTCAGGGGAGTAAGGCGGGCTGCCTCCCACGGGTATAAAATGGCGAGGTTCTTCGGCCAGAACATTTGACGGATGTAATCGACGGACGCCACGGCCGCGTTTGCCAGGCGCGCCGGGAATGGC
>JBBRMO010000153.1:0-5568 GCA_038230815.1 Chthoniobacterales bacterium | reverse complement strand
GTGCTCTTGCCGCTGCCACTCTGACCCATGATCACGAGACGATCCAACGGCTCGACCACGAGTGAGACGCCCTGGAGCACTTTCTTTTCCTCGAAATTCAGACGGACATCGCGGAGCTCGACGACCGGAGGTGTGGGCGCTTCGTCCATCATGTGGGAGAGAACACGGTGTAAACGATGTTAAAGAGCGTATCGAAACCGATGACAACGGTGATGGCCGTCACGACGCTGGAAGTAGTGGAAGTGCCTACTCCGGCCGCCCCTCCCTTAACGTTGAGACCGCGATAACACGCGATGGCGCCAATGAGCAGCCCGAAGAGCAGACTCTTCATGATCCCGGTGATGATATCCTTGATCAGCAGGCTGTGGAGAACGAGATCGGTGAAGTAAATCCACGCGATATTAAAGTATGCTTTTGAAATGAGAAAGGTCGCGAACACCGCGGCGCTGCTCGAAATCACAACCAGGCAGGGCATCAGGGCGAAAAGGGCGAGAACTCGCGGCGCGACCAGGAAACGCAGGGGGCTGATGCCCATGGCTTCGATCGCCTCGACTTCCTCCGATACCGTCATCGTGCCGAGTTCGGCGGTGAACGCCGCCCCGATTCGCGCCGCCAGCATGATCCCCGTGAGGAGCGGGCCCAGTTCACGCGTGAAAGCGATGGACACGAGACCGGGGATCAGGCGTTCCATGCCAAAGCGTTCCAACTGATATCCGGTAAGGAGGGCCATCGTCAGGCCGAGAAAAAATGAGACCATTGCCACCAGCGGCACCGAGCCCACGCCGGCGCGCGCGGTATGCCGAAAGAAACTCGCGGCGCGAAAAGGAGCCCGTCCGCGGCGGACGTTGTCCATCGACTCGGTGAAGGTGCGCACGATGAACCAAAACATGCTCCCAACTTCGCGGAGAAAGCCGCGACCTTTCTGGCCGATGCCGGCCACCATCAGGACCGGATTGGCTTGAATCTTGCCGCTGGATTCCATTCCTCCGTTTTGGTCGGCCATGTCGACGGGAAGTTGCCCCAGTTCCCAGTGGTGCAAAGGAGATTCTGTAGCCGCCGCCCTGTGGGGCGTTCGGGAGGGTCTCAGCGGCGCGCGTCTGCTCCCATGCTTCGCACCGCGGACCAGCTCCAGAAGAAGAGCTCCAGAAGCAGGGGCGCACAAAGCTGAGTTGCGCGACGAGACCCGCGCCTCTACAACTGCCCACGATGCTTCCTGCGTTTTCTCTTGTCATTCCCGCGTTCAACGAGGCGGAACGAATCGAGAAAACTTTGCGCGACGCCCTGGGTTATCTCGAAACGACGAGTCCGGAGAGTGAATTGATTGTCGTGAATGACGGCTCGACGGATGCGACTTCGGAGATCGTCCGGGCAGTTTTCGCAGCGCAGACCGTCGTCCGCACGCGCCTGCTCGAGCACTCGCCCAACCGGGGAAAAGGCGCCGCGGTGCGGGAAGGACTGCTCGCTGCAACGACTCCGGTCGGATTATTTTCGGATGCCGATTTATCCACGCCGATCGACGAGGCGCCCAAGCTCATCGACCCGATCGCGGCGGGGGAGCTCGACGTTGCCTTCGGTTCGCGCGGCTTGGACCGGAGCTTGATTGGTCATCGCCAGCCCTGGCGGCGCGAACAAGGTGGGCGCGTCTTCAACCTGATCGTGCGCGCCGCGACCGGTCTCCCTTTTTGGGACACCCAATGCGGGTTCAAGGCATTTCGTCTGGCCGTGTTCCGGCCGATCCTGCTGGCATCGAAAACCGAAGGGTTCGGTTTCGATGTGGAGCTATTATACCTCGCGCGGAAGGCGAATCTGCGCCTGAGAGAGATTCCCGTGCGCTGGAATCATTACGAAGGAAGCAAGGTCAGTTTCCTCCGCGACAGTCTGCGCATGCTGCGCGAAATCGCCGCGCTCCGGACAAGGTGACCGGAGGAGCTATTTCTTTACGATCTCGGCGTTCTCGAGCATCGGGATTCCACCATTACTCGCGAGCTTGCCTTTGAGCGTAATTGTTTTGCCAGCGTACTCTGCGAGCTGGTCGTTCATCGGCTTGTGGTCGCCCACCACCAGGTAGGTTTTGCCATCGCTCAGGATGGCGACCGGTCCGCCACCCTTGATGCAGGTCGCGGCGCACTTCGCGTGCTTGTCGCCGCTGGCGTTATGATCCGCATAGCACATCAGGTCGACGATCTCGCCGGTGAGCGTTTTCTCGGAAGCGGCCGCCAGCGTTTCCTTTTCGTGATCCTCATTGGCGAACGCCAAAGGCGAAAGCACGAGCCCCGCCGAAAAGCTCGCAACCACGGTGAACTTTAACCACTTTGCCGTCCGATCAGATGAATACAACATAGGGCAAGGTGGGCCTGAAATCGCCGGCGTCAATTAGCGCTGCCCCAGCTTCGGGATCACCCGCTAATTCCCACGCTCGATCAATTCGGCGAACTGTGGGAAGAAGTAACTCGCGTCGTGAGGCCCGGGCGCGGCTTCCGGATGGTATTGCACACTGAACACCGGCAACTCCCGATGGCGCATCCCTTCAACCGTGCCGTCGTTCAAATTGATGTGGGTGACCTCCATTTCCGGCGGGAGCGAATCCGCATCCACCGCGAACCCGTGATTTTGCGAAGTGATCGCAACCTTGCCCGTCCGCAAATCTTTCACCGGTTGATTGCCGCCGCGATGGCCGAATTTCAACTTGAAGGTTCGCCCACCGACGGCGACGCCGAGAATCTGATGACCGAGGCAAATTCCGAAGATCGGTTTTTTGCCGAGCAACCCGCGGAGCGACTCGTGCGCGTAGGGCACCGCCGACGGATCCCCGGGGCCGTTCGAAAGAAAGACGCCGTCGGGATTCAAGGCCAGGACTTCCTCGGCGCTCGTCGTGGCGGGAACGACGGTCACGCCAAAGCCATTCTGGCGCAGGCGCCGCAGAATATTTTCCTTGATGCCATAATCGTAGGCGACAACCCGATGCCGCACCTGTGGCAACGGGTGCCGAACGACTTCTTCCAAGCTGCCGCTCGCCACCGACCATTTCGCGCTCAGCCGATCGTCCGGATCCCATTGATACGGCGCGCCGGTTGTGACTTCGCGGACGTAATCCATCCCGATCACGCCTTCGCCTTTGTTGGCCTGCGCAATGGCTTCCTTTTCCGAAAGAGTCTCGCTTGTCAAACAGGCTTTCATCGCGCCCCGCTCCCGCAGATGCCGGGTCAGCGCGCGGGTGTCGATTCCCTGGACTCCGGGAATTTTCCAGCGCGCCAGGTAATCTTCGAGAGACAATTCCGAACGCCAGTTACTCGGCACCTGGCTTAGTTCTTCGATGACGAAACCGCGCACGTGCGGTTCGCCGCTCTCCTGGTCGAGCGCGTTCGTCCCGTAGTTGCCGATCAACGGATAGGTCATCGCCACGATTTGTCCGCGATACGAAGGGTCGGTCAGCACTTCCTGGTAACCGGTCATCGAAGTGTTGAAGCAGACTTCGCCGACGCGCGTGCCGGTGGCGCCGAACGATACGCCTTCGAAAATTCGGCCGTCTTCGAGAGCGAGAATCGCGCGCATGCTGGTGCAGACCGTTAGCAGCTTTCGTCGCGCGCGAAAGTCTCAATTCGCAATCGTGCTCGTGCTCGATCTGCTTCTTTCGTTCCGATCACGATCGCAAGCACGAGCACGAGAAAAGAAAAAGCCCGGACCGCTTTCGCAGCCCGGGCTTTTAAATTATTACCCCGCAAATGCCGTTAAGGTGGATATCCCGTTCCCTTTCGGTAACGGGCGGATAACCGCCGCACGAGCGTCTGACTTCCAATTAAGGCATGTCATCTTCCCAATGCAGCCAAGCCTCCTGGTAATGAAATATCGGTCCGGGAATCACACCTGTAATCTCGAACACCGCAGGGTAAATTGGTCGAAAGTTCTCGATTGAGAGTTGAGCGGAAAACGCTGGTTTCCATCCCAACCCTCAATCAAAAACTCCCAACCGCTTTCAAAGAACTATTCCCGGAGTTCCACACCCAATTCCCGCTGCAACCGTTCGCGGATCTTCGCGTGGACCACGGCAATTTCGTCGTTCTTCAGTGTGCGAGTTTTGTCGCGGTATGTCAACGTATATGCCAGTGACTTTTTTCCGGCCCCGAATCGGCTTTCCGCATCGGGTCCGCTGAATCGATCAAAAAAATCGACTTTTTCGAGCTGAGGTTCGTTCGAGTCCCAAATCGTCTTCACCACTTTCTCATGGGTTAGTTCGTTCGGCACAATCATCGCAATATCTCGCCGGATTGCGGGGTATCGCGAGAGCTCGGAAAACGAAATTCGGCCGAGTAAAGCAGTCGCCGGAACTCCTCTTACCGCGATTTTGCGATCGATCGATTGCCTGGCGGGATCTGCGCCGTGGCCGTTTCCAAATGGAATGAAATCAATTTCTGCCATGACAATCGGCGTTTCGGTTTCCAGCTTTCGCGTGTGTCGCAAATCAAGTTGCCCCACAAAACCGACCGGCGCGTCGTCCCAAAATAGCTGCGCCGCGAGCGCGAGATCGGGATGAGCCGAGCGACGAAATGTCAAATGTTGCTCTGTTGGTTTTTTGTCGCTCCGCTCCCGCAGGAGGGTGGCGATGGCCTCTTTGAGATCGAGGAACAATTCCTCGGAATCCCTTGGGCGTGCCCTGGATTGGGCGCCGCCTTCCCAGGTGAGGATCCCCAGCCGATCCTGTTCGTCGGCGGAAGGAGGGATGAAAACCTTGCTGAGCTCAAAAATTTTGAGCCGTGGAGCGCCTTCTCGAACATTTCTTTCCAGTACCTCGATAAGACCTGGCATCAACGTCGTTCGCAATGCGACGTGATCTTCGCTTAATGGATTTTTGAGTTGAACCGCCTGCGGATCAAAAATCAGCGCAGTTCGTGGAATCAATTTTGAAGTTCGCACCTCCGCATACCCCAGCGCCACCAACGATGAGCGCAAAAGCATTTGCAGATCATGTGACCTGTCGGCGTCACTGCTCGGCGTGAACCGGCTGCGATGCCGGACGGGCACATTCTCAATTCCAAACGCGCGGACAATTTCTTCGATCAAGTCGACTTCACGCTGGAGATCGGGACGGAAACTTGGAATGTGCCACGACGTTTCATCGTCAGTGGCGTGGGCCTTCTTCAAACCAAATCTTTCGAGAATTCGGATGACGCGTTCCTTCGATACCGGGGCTCCGATGAGTTCGTCGCAGCGATCATAGCGCAATGAAACATCCGGCGGTGGCTCGGGTAGCGCGCCGGCGGTTGTGATTTCCGCCGCGGGGTTTCCCGCGGCCAACTCGCGAATTAATTCGGTTACGCGGTCGGACGCGGGCAGGACCATCGCCGGATCAACCCGGCGCTCGAAGCGGTAACTCGCGTCGCTCGGGAGATTCAAACTTCGCGCGGTCCGGCGGACGCTCGATGGCAAAAAATAGGCGGCTTCGAGCAGAACATTTTTCGTCGATGCGGTGACGCCAGTGTCCTCGCCGCCCATCACTCCGCCGATGCCGACAACGCGTTCCTGGTCCGCGATGACCAGATTTCGTGAACTAAGGGTGTAGGTCTTGCCGTC
>JBBRMO010000152.1:0-5568 GCA_038230815.1 Chthoniobacterales bacterium | reverse complement strand
TTCATCGGCTTGACTGATGAAGTCCTCGTAGACATTGAACGCGGGGCCCTGCTTCATGATATTGGAAAAATCGGCATCAGCGACACCATTCTTCTGAAACCAGGCAAGTTAAACGAGAACGAATGGCTGGAAATGAAACGGCACCGTTAGCGCAAAGGCGAGACCCGAACCCTGAGGCATTGCCGCACGGTAAAATGAAACGGCACCGTTGGCCCTGACACATGTGTATGTCCGGTCGCATCCGTTAAGCGCCAAGGGCGCGACAATCATCGCCAGCCTGGGGCAACGCCCCAGGGTCTGGATCCGAACAAATTCATCAGCGCTGAAAGCGCGATTCACCTGCGATTGTCGGAGACGTAAACACGTGCTCTTGTGTTTCCACCCATGAGCGCCAAGAAAAAAGTCTTTGCCACCTCCCGTATCGGCGAACCGGCGGAGAACCGTTTGCGTGAACAGGGCTACGAGCTTGAAGTCTTCCAAGGTCCCGAGGCGCCGCCGAAGAAGTTAATTATCGAAAAAGTGAAGAGCGGGATCGATGCGCTGATCACGACTCTCCGTGATCCGATCGACGCGGAGATCTTCGAAGCGGGAACAGGCTCGCTCAAGGTCGTGGCGCAGATCGCGGTCGGTTTTGATAACATCAACCGGGCCGACGCCAGCAAATCCAAAATTCCCTTCACGAACACCGCCGAGGTGCTCACGGAAGCGACCGCCGAATTTGCGTTCTTCATGATGGGAATGCTGGCGCGCAAAATGTATCAGAGTGAGGGCCTGGTCCGAGACCAGAAGTGGCCCTCGTGGCATCCATTCCTGCCATTTCTGGGCGATGAGGTCACGGGCAAAACCGTCGCGGTCATCGGCACCGGCCGGATCGGCCTGGCGATGATCAAGAAGTGCTCGGGTTTCGACATGAACATGCTGTGTTACGACCCGGCGTACCATAATGATAAGTATATCGCTTCCATCCAGGAACTGATGGACCTGCGCCACGCCAGGGGAATCCAGAAAGAGAAGACCCGGATCAAGTATGTGGAGTTCGAAGAGGCACTGAAAAGCGCCGATTACGTGAGCGTTCACGTGCCTCTGTTGCGCGAGGGCGAAGCCGATAAGCCGACCTATCACCTGATCAACGAGAACACGCTCAAGCTGATGAAGCCGACGGCATACCTGGTTAACAGCTCGCGCGGCCCCGTGGTGGATGAAAAGGCCCTTGCTCAAGCGTTGAAGAATAAAATCATTGCCGGTGCCGCGCTCGACGTCTTTGAGAAAGAGCCGTTACCAGCGGATTCCCCCTTACTCGACCCGGAAATCGCCGACCGGACCCGGCTCTTTCATCATTTCGCCAGCGGTGGGCAGATCACACGCCTCTCGGTCGATCCCGACAAAGGCATGGCCGGGCGCACCGCCCAGGCAGTGATCGATGTGCTGGAAGGGAACTACGGCGGGGATCCGGCCCGGATGCCGTATGTGGTGAACAAGGAAGCGTTCGAAGGAAAGTAGGAAGTGGAAGGAAAGAACGCGCCGATGGCGTCTACTTCAGATGGTTGTCGAACCAGGCGACGGTTTGGTCGAGCCGACCAGCCTGGTTCTCGGGCTTGACGAACATGTGGCCCTCCCCGGGATAAATGATGAGCTGGGTGGGGACGTCGAGCGTCCGCAGGGCGTGCCAAAATTCGTAGGACTGCGGGACGGGACACTCCGCATCGCGCTCGCCGACGATCACCAGCGTGGGAGTCTTCACTTTTTTGATGAAGCGAATGGGTGAGCTTTTTTCATAGACAGCCGGATCATCGTAAACGGACGCGCCGAAGAACGGGATCATCCATTGATCGATCAGGTTCTGGCCGTAGTAGCTCTGCCAATTGGCAATGCCGGCCCCGGCGACGGCGCCGCGGAAACGGTTGGTTTGGGTGACCGTCCACATGGTCATGAAGCCGCCGTAACTCCAACCCATGACGCCAAGGCGGGCGGGATCGATCGGGTATTTTTTCAGAGCGGCGTCCACTCCGGCCATGATGTCGCGCAGATCCCCGCCGCCAAAATCCTTCACATTCGCGCGAGTGAAATCTTCCCCCTGGCCATAACTGCCCCGAGGGTTGGGCAGCAGGACGTAGTACCCCCGCGCTGAAAGCGCCGCGATGATGGCCCGCGACATTCCAAACGACGCCGGCCATTCCGGTTCCGTGGCGCTGGAAGGTCCGCCGTGAATCAGAACCACCATTGGGTATTTCTTGCCGGTCTCGACGCGGGCGGGCGGCAGGAGCCATCCCTGAATCCCAAACTTGTCGCTGGTCCACTCCAGGCTCTCACTCTTGCCCCAGGTCGGGGACAAAGCGGAATTGTTCTTCGTCAGCTGCTGCCATGCGCCGATCGGTCCGGCCCAGATCTCAGGCGGGGTTTCGTAGGTGCTTCGCGTTACCGCCGAAACTCTTCCATCCTGCGAGACAGTGAAGTTTGGGAAATTTCCAAAGCCGTGGATACCTTCACCCCCTTTCCAGAGGGTGCGCATTGAGTTATCGGCAAGGGTTAACTCCGAGATCGCGCTGCCACCGCCGATTACTTCGGTGGCGAGAATGCGGTCCGGCCTTTGCCAGAACAGCGAACTGACCGAGCTCTTGCGACCTCGGGTTCGGTTCACGACATCGCGGCCGTCGGATGACATCGTAAATAGATCGCCGCCGTAGTTCCCTTCGTCGCTCATCAAACCTTCGATGAAGGCAATGGATTTTCCGTCGGGCGACCAGCGCGGGACTGCCACTTGGAGAGCAGGCTTGCGAAGGGATGTTGCGGTGCCCTTCTCGGTGTCGATCAGATGAACTTGTGCGATCCACCAATTGTTGTCTCCGGGTCCCGGAGCTGCCGTGGTAACGAAAGTCTTATCGTCCGGCGACCAATCGTAATCATAGATATGAAGATCAGGTGGTGAAACCTGGCGCACCTGGCCGGTGGCTACGTCGAGAACCGCGATCCGTTGATTGTGAATTGCGGTGTCGACCACGCCAGTCGTGGCCGGAGCGGCCACCAGGGGTCCGCCGCCCGCGGCGCCCTCGATATACAAAAACGCGATTTGTTTTCCGCTGTGCGACCAACGAGGCCGGGCAGCGAATCCAGTCAGGTTTGTCAGCTTTCTGGGACCGGAGCCGTCGGCCCGGACAAGCCAAAGTTGTTGCTGGTCCTTTTCGCCCGCGGTGGAAAACAGCGCGAGCGTTTTCGAATCAGGCGACCACGCCGGGTCGGTCTCCTTTTTCTCGCCGCTGCTCTCGAAATTAATCAGGACCGGCGAATCGCTCTCCGACGTTCCCCGAATGTAAGTCTGTTTGGTGGTGGTGGCCGCTGTTGATTGAACCCAGGCGAGACGAGCGCCATCCGGGGACAAAGCAACATCGCCATAAAGCACGGTCTTACCCAGCTGTTCAGTGAGTTGCATGTTCTGAGCAGCAAGCAGCACCGGGAAAAGACAGGCGAGAAAAAAATGCTTCATGCCGTCATCCTGACAAGGCTTCGAGGGACCGGCAAGTCAGAGGCTGTGGCCCTGGGGCAGCGGCCCGGTGGTTTTGCGCGCCTATGGCGGACCCGAGGTGGCGAAGCTGGCGTCGCCGAAGGAGGATGTGCTGGAAGAACTGGCGCGACTTATCGACGCGAAGAAAAGGACGCCGGTGATATCGGAGACGCGGTCTCTGGCGGATTTTGGCAAAGCACTCGATCAAATCGCGACGCGTCACACGCGTGGCAAAATCTCCTCGAACTCGCCCCGCTCGCGGTTTTTCCGGACACGGTCCCACGGAAAGCATTTGCCATTCATGGCAACGTAAACGCCGGGGGGTAGCACTTGCACGAATGAGAGTGCGCTGCCGAGATTGAAGAGCCCGTCGGAGCTGCCAAAGGCGTAGGGGATCATCGCCCCGGTGAGCACTACAGTCTTACCCGAGACGACACGCGCCACCGCGGCCGCGGTTTCGGTCATGGTGTCGGTCCCGTGAGTGATGACGATTCGATCCTCCTCCGCTTGAAGACAATTTTCCACGATGAGCGCGCGATCCGCGTCACTCATTTCGAGGCTATCGATCATCATCACGGTGCGGATGGCCACTTCGACTCCCGATCGTCCCAGTCTGAGCATCTCGGCGACGTGAGTGTCCTTAAAGAAAAGCTGCCCGGAGCGCTCGTTGTATTCCTTATCGAAGGTGCCGCCGGTGACGAGGATTCTGATTGCCATGATGACGGTGAGCTAACGGACGGGAAACTAGCCTTCGGGCAGGGGGGCCGCAATCGAAGTCCGGCAGTATCGCTATTTTCCAAATCCTCGAGCGCTTTTCGATAAACAACCGGGCTGGCCTTTTACGCTTCCGGCACGTTCCGCAAGGCGATCTCCCAATTGTTCGGAGAAGCGCTTGTCGGCGAAGGGCGAGCGTTGCAGAATCGCGCTTATGACTGCGAGGTTGTTTTCCAAATCGACCCTCTTCCTGCTTGGCTCGGGCTTGGTTGTGCCATTGCTCCTGGTCGGCGTGCCGGCGGCAATGGCGTACCGAGCCGAGAGCAAAGTAAAAAGCTCATTCAGTTGGGTGACGCATACGCTCGAGGTTGAAACCTCCATCGAGAGTCTGGTGAACAGCATGGTGAGCGCCGAGACCGGCCAGCGGGGATTTCTCCTGACGAGGCGTGTGGTTTATCTCGAGCCATACGATGCCGGCGTGTCTCAAGTGGAGCGTCAGATGCATGATTTACGGAAGCTCACCGCGGATAATGATTATCAGCAACAACGCCTTCGCGACCTGGACCCTCTGATCACGGAAAGGCTGGGGATTCTCGCTGACACGATCGCGAGCGAACGGAAAAGCGACCACGAGGGAGCGCTCGCGCTCGTCAATAGTGATCGGGGGAAATATGTGATGGATAAGATTCGCGGCGTCCTGCGATTGATGGGCGCTGAGGAAGAGCGGTTGCTCCGGGTTCGGCAACAGGAACTGGGGAAGCAGGCGACTCACAGCAAGAGAGTTCTGTGGTTGCTGGTTGCGGTCAGCGCCGTCCTGGCGGCGGGTTGGCTTTGGCTGCTTTACCGCCTGTCTCGGGTAGAGCCGATGATCGAGATGTGCGCTTACTCGCGCACGGTCGAGTACAACGGGGAATGGTTGTCGTTTGAAGCATACCTGCAGCGCCGGTTCGGGATCGAGACCAGCCACGGACTTTCCCCCGCCGAATTTGAAAAACTGCGAATGAGCAAGGCGGCGTAATCAGCGACGCCGCGCCCGGTCAATTTATTTATCGGCGACGCGCGCGAGGCGGCGGTCGGGAATAAGCCAGATGAACGCAACGAGGGCGTAAACAATGCCTGCCAGCCAGGGACCAACGAAGGAGAGGGCGATGCCAGTGGCGTAGAGGACCGGCGAGAGTCTGCCTTTCCAATCCCGGCCTAACGAGACGGCCAGGCGAGAGTCGGGGCCCTCTTCGGAGATGATGAGGTTTTGCAAAATGTAATAGGCGAGAGCAGCCATGAGGAGGACGGCCCCGTAGATCGCGGAAGGAAGAGCGGCAAAATGGTTCTCGCCCATCCAGCCGGTGACGAAGGGG
>JBBRMO010000151.1:0-5589 GCA_038230815.1 Chthoniobacterales bacterium | reverse complement strand
TTCTCTTTAGCGTCCGCCAAAACTTCGCGGCCGATGAAATTCGGCTTTTTCAGGTCCACGAAGAAGCCGAGGCCGGCCTCGATCGGATTATGTTCTGGAGAAAGATCCGAGCCGTTGAGCGGATAACACATTTCGAGACGCAACGTATCGCGCGCCCCGAGTCCGCAAGGTCGGATATCGAATTCTTTCCCCTTCGAGAGCAAATCGTTCCAGACTTTCGACGCATCTTTCGCGGCGAAGAAAACTTCCACCCCATCTTCGCCGGTGTATCCCGTCCGCGCGATCGTCAGGGTGATGCCATCGTAGGCGAAATCCCTGATCTGATTTCGCGCCGGTAATTCCGGATCTGCGCCGACTATCGCCTGGAGCAGTTCGAGGACGCGCGGTCCCTGGATCGCGAGCCCGCCAAAATCCGCGCTCCGGTTCTCGAGGACGGCGCGGCCAGCGAGATGCTCTTGCAACCACGCGAAATCTGTCTCCGTGCGCGACGCGTTGACGACGAGCAGAAACGTTTCCGGCTCGGTCCGATAAACAATGAGGTCATCGATGATCCCGCCCTGCTCGTTCAGCAAAAACGTGTATTGCCCGGTGCCCACCTCGAGCTTGTCGATATTGTTCGTAAGCATCTCATTGAGCCACGCCCCCGTGCGCGGTCCGGTAGCCACGAGTTGGCCCATGTGCGAAATGTCGAAGACGCCGACGTTTTTTCGCACGGCATGGTGTTCGTCGATGATCCCGCTGTATTGCACGGGCATCAGCCAATCTCCAAATGGGATCATCTTCGCGCCGAGCCGGACGTGCTCGTCGAAGAGCGGCGTTTTCCTGGGCGCGGCTTCACTCATGAGCGTCATCGTAGATGCGGCAGGTGACGTGTCAACGAAGGCGGAGCGCTGATCCACTTTCTGGAGTATTCGATGCCGGAAGGTCACCCCAGCCAGTTGAAGCAAGCCGCGCTTACTCTACCGTGCTCGCAGCGATGAAATTTTTAGACAAACTCGAACGGCGCCTGGGATTCATCGCCATCCCGGGATTGATCCGTGCCATTGTCGCGCTCAACGTCCTTGTTTTCATTCTGGTTTACCTGAACAAGGGCTTCGATTCGTATCTGGCGCTCGATATGGCGCGAGTCCGCGCCGGCGAAATCTGGCGACTGGTCACCTACATTTTCGTGCCCCAGGCCTCGCACCCGCTGTTTGTCCTCGTCGCGCTTTGGTTTCTCTGGTTCATCGGCGATGGGCTCGAGCGCGCCTGGGGCGCGTTTCGGCTTACGCTCTATTTTCTGGTGGGAATGATCGGCACCACTCTGGCGGCGGTCCTTTCGAGCAGTCAGTTTTCGAACCAGATGCTGTTCACGACGCTCTTCTTTGCGTTCGCCCATTTCTACCCGGAGGAGATCATTTACGTCTTCTTCATCCTGCCGCTGAAGATCAAATGGATCGCCTGGGTTTATGCGGCGTTCCTGGTCCTGGCTTTCGTGACGCAATCGAATTCCTATCGCCTGGCGCTGATCGCCGCGACCAGCAATTATCTTATCTTCTTCGGTCCGGGGGTGATTCAACAATTGCGGCAACGCAAAGAGAACGCCATTCGACGAAAGAGTTTTGAAATCCAATCGCGCCCCGAAGAGGAGTCGCTTCACCACTGCGCGACCTGTGGCGCCACCGAATTGACCGATTCGAGTCTGGAATTTCGGGTGGCCCGGGACGGCGAAGAGTATTGTCTCGCCCACTTACCCCGTCCGGCAAATGCTCCGGTCTGAAGCGATGAACAAGAACGACGTCCCTCTGGTGCCTGAGCAGGGCTGGCATTGTCTCCATCTTTATTACCGGATTGAGCATGGCCAGTGGCAGTTGCTCACCACCGAGGAACAGCGGAACGCCAAAGTCGCGCTTTCGTCGCTGGTGCAGGAAATCCGCGCCCTGGAGTCAACTCAGCTCGTCACCATGAGCATGGTTACGCCCAAGGCGGATCTCGGTTTCCTGTTGATAACGCCCGACCTCCACGCGGTGAATCGCATCGAGAAACAGCTTGGCCTCGCCCTCGGCCCTGACGTGCTGGATCCTGTTTACAGCTATCTCTCGCTCACCGAGGAAAGCGAATACGTCACGACCGAGGAGGATTACGGGCGAACGCTCGAGGCCGAACAAAAACTAAAATCCGATTCCCAGGAGTTTGCGCAAGCCATGACCGCGTTTCGAGAGCGGATGGCGCACTACCGGCAGGAACGCGTCTACCCAACCCTGCCTGACTGGCCCGTAGTCTGTTTTTACAACATGAGCAAACGGCGCGGCGAGGATCGCAACTGGTATGCGCTCCCCTACGACGAACGCCGCCGCCTCATGGGCGGCCACGCCCGGGTTGGCCGCGAATACGCCGGCAAAATCAAACAGCTCATCACCGGATCGAGCGGTCTCGATGATGCGGAGTGGGGCGTCACACTCTTCGCGCACGACACCTTTCAGATCAAAGCGATCGTTTACCAGATGCGTTTCGACGAAGTCAGCGCCGTCTACGGCGATTTTGGAGAATTCTATATCGGCCTGCAACTCCCGCTCGACGAACTGTTCCGCCGGTTGCAGCTTTAATCCTTTTGGTAGGGACCGCGCGCTGCGCCGTCCGCCGCCTGAAGACAAGGATGGGTGGCAGAGTGGTCTAATGCGCACGCCTGGAAAGCGTGTTTGCCGAAAGGCAACCAGGGTTCGAATCCCTGCCCATCCGGGCCTATTTCACTGGTCATCCCGAGCGAAGTCGAGGGATCCCGTTTCCGGGGCCTGCAGGCATCTCCAGGGATTACTGCAAGCCCCTTGCTAGTGGCTTTCGCGGGATCCCTCGACTTCGCTCGGGATGCCCCAGTTTACTCCCCGTTCACACTCCGCCGGGTCAACACCTGTAAATTCTGTCGCACCTTGACCACGCTCGCGCTCGGCAATACTCCCCGAAAATTCGCACCCGGATAAACGATACAATCCCGCCCCAGGACCGATCCCGGATTGATCACCGCATTGCAGCCGATCTCCGTCCGGTCGCCCACTACCGCGCCAAACTTCGTCAGCCCGGTCGCGATGTCGCCATCGACCGCGCTGACGTGAATTTCCCCATGATCCAGTTTCACATTAGAGAGGATGACGCCCGCGCCGAGGTGCGCCCGGTGCCCGAGAATCGAGTCACCGACATAATTGAAATGAGGCACCTGCGCTTCATCGAAGAGAATACAGTTCTTGAATTCGCATGAATTCCCCATCACCACTCCGTTACCCACGATCACATTTTCGCGCACGTAGCAGCCGCTGCGGATGTGACAGTTTTCACCTATCCATGCCGGACCCTTCAAGACCGCTCCTTGTTCGATGATCGTTCCCGCCCCGATAAAAACCGCATTGCTGATGAAAGGTTTCCCAATGAGCTCGCCCAGAACCGCCGGTTTCAGGCGGAACTGCAAATAGCTCGCGATCTGCCGAAGCGCGTCCCAGACATACTTCTGCGATTCAAACAGCTTGGGGTGCGCCGTGTGTTCGAGACTGAGAAATTCCGCCGGCGAAAACATCGTTACGCTCCGCCGCGCCGCGTGATTTTTTGCCCGTCCTTGGTATCCCGTGCCTCCCAACCGCGCGCAGCCAGTTCGTCGCGCAATTCATCACTTTTTCTCCAATCTTTTGCAAGCCTCGCCTGCACCCGCGCCTCCGCCACCGCTGAAATCTCCTCCGGCAAAGTCGCTTCCTCTCGGCTAATCGCCAGGATCTGATCGACGCGCCCCCACCATTCCAGCCACGCCTTCGCCTCGCTCGCATCCATCCCACCGCCATCGATCCGCCGATTCGTCTCCCGAATCGTCTCGAATAAAACCCCAAGTGCTCCCGAAATGTTCAAATCATCGTCCAGCGCTTCCTGAAACCCCGGCTCGTTCGCTGGAGCCTGGAGCTTCGGGCTTGGAGATTCGGACTTCTCCGCGCCGCTTGCCTGCGCGCGCAGTCTGGCCACCCAATCATCAATTCTCCCCAAGGCTTGTCTCGCCTCCTCCATTCCTTCCCAGGTAAAATTCAACGGCGCGCGATAATGCACCCGCATCAGGGCGTAGCGCACTTCGCGGCCGCTGTATCCCTTGGCGATCACATCGCGGAGGGTGTAAAAATTCCCGAGCGATTTCGCCATCTTCTGACCTTCGACCATGAGATGCGCGCAATGCAGCCAGGAACGAACAAATTGTTTCCCCGTGCATCCTTCCGTCTGCGCGATCTCCGCTTCGTGATGGGGAAAGATATTGTCGACCCCGCCACAATGAATATCGAGCTGCTCGCCCAGCCGTTGCGTTGCCATCGCGCTGCACTCGATGTGCCATCCGGGCCGGCCCGGCCCCCAGGGACTTTCCCACTTCACCGCTCCATCCGCTTCATCCCACGCCTTCCAAAGCGCGAAATCTCCGATGTTCTCCTTGTCATACTCGTCGCTCTTGACCCGCCCGGTTGAGCGCAGCTCCGCCAGATCGAAATGCGCCAGCTTCCCGTAGTCGGGAAACTTGTTGATCCGGAAATAGACCGACTTGTCTTCCGCCTGATAGGCGAGCCCGCGTTCCATCAAAATCCCAATCATCTCGATCATTTTTCCGATCTCGCGCGGATCGGTCGCTTCCGGAAATGAATCGGCCCGCTTGATCCGCAGGGTGTCGAGATCGTCGAAGAATGCTTTCTTAAAGGGCGCGGTGAATTCCGCCAGCGGGACTCCCGTTTCGCGAGATCCACGGATTGTCTTGTCATCCACGTCCGTGATATTCATGACGCGCCGGATCCTGAATCCACGCGACTCCAGATGTCGCTGGAGGAGATCTTCAAAAACATAGGCGCGGAAATTTCCAATGTGCGCGTGGCTGTAGACCGTGGGTCCGCAGGTGTACATTTTCACCTCGCGCCCCGCCGGATCGAGCGGGCGGAATTCCTCGATGGCGCGTGAGTAGGTGTTAAAGAGGCGAATCATCGCGATTCTGTCAGGTTGAGCGAGGTCGATTTTTTCGGCTCCGCTGGGCCGCGTTTAGATTGATGACAGGTGGTCACTCCATCTCCACCGTTGCCACAGCCATCGCCGCCATTCCCTCCCCGCGGCCGATCGCACCCAGCCCTTCATTTGTGGTCGCCTTGATGCTGACGCGCGCCGGTTCAAGATGGAGCGCGGTGGCAATTTTCTCCCGCATCGCTGGAATGTGCGGAGCAATTTTTGGCGATTCCGCGATCAAAGTTGCGTCCACGTTCAAGGGCCGGGCGTGGATCTCCGCCAGCAACGTCGTGACCCGCTCCAAAATCTCGATGCTGCTGATCCCGCGAATGGACTCGTCCGTGTTCGGGAAATGATGGCCGATGTCACTTTCGCCGACCGCGCCCAGGAGAGCATCCGCAATCGCATGGCAGATCACGTCCGCATCCGAATGCCCTTCGAGTCCGCGGTCATGCGGAATCTCGACGCCGCCCAGGATTAATTTGCGGCCCGCCGCGAGCCGATGCGCGTCGTAGCCGTTTCCGCATCGGATCGCGCTCACAGTTTCAAATCGATCACGCCGTTCGATGCGACGATGCTGTATTTTTCCTTCATGTCCGGACGCGG
>JBBRMO010000150.1:0-5621 GCA_038230815.1 Chthoniobacterales bacterium | reverse complement strand
TCTCGTGGGCGATCGATTTATCCGCGTGGACCTCGGGCGCGGGAGTGTCCGATCGGGGATGCGCCTGGACCTGCGCGTCCGCAATGGAGCCAACGGAGCGAATCCCGACCAGGATCAGCCAGAGGAAGAAAAAACCGAAGAGAAGTCCCGTGAGCGCGCCGCTCAGACCACAAAGCAGCCGCATCGACCCAGAGCTGTGCTGGGCCGTTCGTTTGAAGAGGATCGTGCCAAGGCTGGCGATGACGCCGTAAACGGCAATGGCCAGCAGCGCACCACCAATCATCGAAAGGACGAAGTCGGGCCATTTCAGAATAGGTCGCAGCAACGGCAGCAGGATGCCGCCTCCGAAATAGGCGGCGGCATAAGCTGCGATCACTGCCGCACCCCGCATCAATTGCCGCAGAATTCCGAGCCGCCATCCCCGGATGACTTCGAAGAGAATCAACACCACCGCAAAGGAAAGGAAGACCGTCTGCCAAAGCGTTGAGCCTGCGGTAGACGATGGCATTTTTTTCAGCTTTCCGGTTGGAGCCGGGATCGCTGATCCCGGTTTTCGAAATCGGAAATCGAAATCGCCCGCTGCCGGAGCGCGTGGTCGCATAACACCAGCGCCGCCATCGCCTCCACGATCGGGACCGCTCGGGGGAGCACACACGGATCGTGTCGACCGCGCGCCGCGAGGGTCGTTCCTTCACCCGCTGCCGTCACCGTCTTTTGGTCGCGCGCTATCGTTGAGGTCGGCTTGAAAGCGACCCGGAAAAAGATGTTTTCGCCATTCCTGATGCCACCCTGGACGCCGCCCGAGTTGTTCGTCACCGTTCCTACTTTTCCATCGCGCACTTCGAAGGCGTCGTTGTGCTGCGATCCCCGCATCCGGGTCGCGGAGAAACCCGACCCGATTTCAAAACCCTTCGACGCCGGGAGGCTCAGCATCGCCTTCGCCAGGTCGGCTTCGAGTTTGTCGAAGACCGGCTCCCCGAGACCGGGAGGCACGCCGCGGAGAACGCACTCGATCACCCCGCCTAACGAGTCCCCCTCGTCCCGGACAGATTGAATCAAGGCGGTCATCAACTCTGCGGCCGCGTCATCCGGACAGCGCACGGCGTTGCGCTCGACGTCTTCGGTCCTCACGGAACTCCGATCGATTCGCGCGGAGACTTCATGGATTTGCGTGACGTAGGCCACAATCGCGAGCGGTCGTGGAAAAAGTTTGTTCAGAACCTTTTTCGCCACCGCCCCGGCCGCGACCCGCCCGATTGTTTCTCGCGCGGAGGCGCGTCCACCCCCCTGCCAGTTACGGATGCCGTATTTGGCTTCGTAGGTGAAATCGGCGTGCGACGGCCGGTAGGTCGATTTCATTTCGGTATAGGCTTCGGGCCGGGCGTCCTTGTTCATAACCAGGATCGAAATCGGCGTGCCAAGGGTCCGCCCCTCAAAGACGCCGGAAAGAATCCGGCAGCGATCGGCTTCATCGCGTGGCGTGACGATTGCGCTCTGACCGGGGCGACGCCGGTTGAGTTCGCGCTGGATGTCTTCTTCGTTCAGCTCAATTCGCGGCGGGCAACCGTCGATCACAACGCCGACCCCTCCACCGTGAGATTCCCCCCACGTCGTGATGCGGAAAAGCTGTCCGAAGTTACTGCCCATCGGAGCAACACTTAGCTCGCCGCGGTTCAAATAACAACGCAACTGCTGTCATTCCGAGGCTGGCGTAGCGCGCCCAGGGACCTCCCACGCGCTCAAGCGCCTTCCGCGATAGATGTCGCGTTTCGGTTGGATCCCGCCTGCTCCTTTTTCGTGTGACGCTCTACGAGTGCGAGGTCCCCTCGCCGTCCGTGCGGCTCGGAATCACGCCATGGGATGGCGCCCTAGATCGCGGCGAACGCAGTCTTCAGGTCGTCAATCAAATCATCTACTTCCTCGACGCCGACCGAGAGCCGGACGAGCGAATCGGTGATCCCAAGCGCCGCCCGCATCTCCGGTGGGATCGAGCCGTGGGTCATGATTGCGGGATGGTTGATGAGGCTTTCGACACCGCCGAGGCTTTCCGCGAGCGAGAAAAGGTGGGTGTTCTCGAGGAAGCGGCGCGTTCCCGCCAGATCTGTCTTCAACACAATCGTGACCATTCCTCCGAAAGCCCTCATTTGTTTCTTCGCGAGCGCATGCTGCGGATGTTGCTCGAGTCCCGGGTAATAAATCTTCTCAACCTTAGGCTCCTTTTCGAGCCAGCGCGCAATCTCCAGAGCATTCTCACAATGCCGCTCCATCCGCAGGGCGAGGGTCTTCAACCCGCGCAACGCCAAAAAGCTGTCGAACGGCCCCGCGATCGCGCCGACCGCGTTTTGCAAAAACGCGATTTGATCACCGAGTTCCTTGTTTTCGCCGACCACGATCACGCCGCCCACCATGTCGGAATGGCCGTTCAGATATTTTGTCGCCGAATGAATCACCATGTCGAAGCCAAATTCGATCGGGCGCTGCATCCAGGGGCTGGCAAAAGTGTTGTCGGAAACGCTGATCGCCTTGTGCGCCCGGGCGATTTTCGCAACGGCTTCGAGGTCGATCAACTTCAGGAGCGGATTGCTCGGCGTTTCCACCCAGACCATGCGCGTATTCGGCCGCATCGCTTCCTCGACCTTCGCCGCGTCGCTCATGTCGATAAAAGTGAAATCGAGGTTTGCGGAGCGGCGCCGGACACGCTCGAACAGCCGGAAGGTCCCACCATAAAGATCATCGCTGACCACGACATGCGAACCGCTGTCGAGTCCATCGAGTGCGGTAGCCATCGCGGCGAGACCGGAGGCAAAGGCCCAGCCGCGGGTGCCTCCTTCGAGGTTCGCGATACAACGTTCGTAAGCGCTGCGGGTCGGGTTGATCGAGCGGGAATAATCGTAGCCCTTGTGTTTGCCGGGACTTTCCTGGACGTAGGTCGACGTCTGGTAAATCGGCATCATGATCGCGCCAGTGGTGGGATCAGGTGACTGGCCGGCGTGGATGACGCGCGTCGCGATATCGTGTTGTTTTTTCATAGGAAGATTTGGTTAACCCCGAAAGCCTCTTTTCTTTTCCCTCTGTGTCATCCGCGCGATCCGCGGTTTCACATTCAGGGCATTTGGCGGCGAAGATACGAAAGCAGATCACTGCGCGTAATCAGGCCAAGGAATTTGTTTCCTTCCATGATGATGGCGACGCGGCCGCGATCGAAAACTTCCAGCAAGTCCTTCATTTTCGCGGTGGGCGCGAGCGTCTCCAGGCGATCGGTCATGGCGGTGTGCACGGCGTGATTGAAACGCTCGGGATCGTGATGAACCTTCACGAGTACGTCTGACTCATCCAGAATCCCCACCGGGCGGCCGTTTTCGTCGACCACCGGCACTTGAGAAACGTCCGCAGCGCGCATTCGTTTGACCGCGGTGAGGAGGGTGTCTCCGGGGCCGACGATGACTACTTCGCCGGCTTCGTAACGATGGCTGATAAGATCGTTCAGATCGCCCGTGGCGGCCCGGCGCGCGAACCCCTGCTCGGCCATCCAAAAATCGTTGTACATTTTCGACAAATACTTATTCCCATCGTCGGCGACAAAAGTGACGACGCGTTTCTTGTGGGTTTGGGCGCGGCAATAACGGAGCGCGGCGGCCAGAAGAGTGCCCGTGGATGATCCCCCGAGAATCCCTTCCTGGAGCAGGAGTTCACGGGCGGTCGCGAAGCTTTCCGCGTCCTCGATGGTGAACGCTTCCGAGACCTGCGAGAGGTCGGCAATGTCCGGGACGAAATCTTCGCCGATGCCTTCCACGGCCCAGCTCCCGGCGGTGCCGACGTTACCCGACTTTACGAAATCGACCAGAATCGAGCCGGCCGGGTCCGCCAGAACCATTTCCAAATTTGGCTGCACCTTTCTAAAGAAACGGGACAAGCCGGTGATCGTACCGCCCGACCCGACCCCGCAAACGACCGCATCGAGGTGATGACCCATTTGCTCCCAGATTTCGGGACCGGTCCCGCGCTCGTGCGCCAGTGGGTTCGCCGAGTTGCCGAACTGGTTCACGTAAAACGCTCCGGGAATTTCCGCGGCTAATCGCGCCGCCATGTCCTGGTAGTATTCGGGATGTCCGCGGGTCACGTCGGAGCGCGTCAGCCGCACTTCCGCCCCCAGGGCACGGACGTGCGCGATTTTTTCCTGCGACATCTTGTCGGGGATTACGAGGATGATGCGATAACCTTTCGCCCCGGCAATCAGAGCGAGGCCGAGGCCGGTGTTGCCCGCCGTGGCTTCGATGATCGTCCCGCCGGGCTCCAGTTTGCCATCGCGTTCGGCCGCTTCGACCATCGCGAGCGCGACCCGATCTTTGATCGAGCCCGTGGGATTGTGGTTTTCGAGCTTGAGAAAGAGCTGGCAGAGCCCGGTCTCGATCCGGGTGATTTCGACCAAAGGGGTATCGCCGATCAGGGAGAGAATCGCCGGCGGTTTCCGGTGACTGGCAGCCGAAGGATTGGAGACGGATATCATGCGCTGGTCGGATTCGCCTTTAATGGGACCACTCCGAAGTGCTGTCGGCAAAGAATTGCTGGAGAACATCGAACCGGATTTCGCCGTAGTTCAGGGCGTAGCGCAGGTCGCCTCCTTTATAGACCCAGGTCGTCGGGATCCAGCTTAAAGGCAGATCGAGAAAGCGTTTTACCTTGTCCGCGCCACTGCGCGGCCCGGGATCGGCCAGGATGGTGACGTTGGGTTGGTTCGCGAGTTCATACTTCGTGAGCATGGCGCGGCCGTCTTCCCCGCCGTTCCAGACGGAGACAAAATAAAATTTCACCTCCGGATTCGCCTTCACGGTTTTCAGCCAGCCCCCGCTCTTCAATTCCGCCTGGCAGTTTGAACACCACGGTGCCCAGAGGTGGACCACGCTGAGGTTCGGCGCCTTGATGGATTCCGAGAGCTGCTGCTCCGCCGGAGAAGCGGCGAAGAGCGAGGTGGCGAGGGAAAAAGCGAAAATTACGAAAAGGTTTTTCATTCGAGAAAGCAAGGGTCACGCTTCGCGGACATTTCAATATGGCGGAGAAATCGGTGGGCTCAAGAAGGCTCGGTGCGATGGTCTCGAATTTCACGCCCTTGACCCTGATCCTGCTCAGGATCCCTCGAGAGGCGCCGTCCAACCAGCAAGATGAGGATAAAAATCAGGAGCAGGAGCGGGAAATGAGGGAAACCCTCCCGGTTGACCTCGCCTGAGTTCAGGCTAGTATGCCTCCCCTTTCTGGGCAGCGAGGCGACAGACGCCTGCGCAAACGACAGAAATGCGGCTAAGCGCCGCGAGGAGAAAACTTACCGTATGTTGCAAATGCAGGATTTACTCGCGAAGTCGTACCGCGACTTCAAAGAAGGTAGCATCGTCAAAGGACGTGTTCTGGAGATTCGCCCCCGGGAAATCCTGGTCGATATCGGCTACAAATCGGAGGGAGTCATTCCCTCCGCTGAGTTTGAAGACATCGAGTCCATGGAAGTGGGCGACGAAGTCGAAGTTCTCCTCGAACGCCTCGAAAACGATGAGGGCATGGTGGTGCTCTCCAAGGAAAAAGCGGCTTACCGGCAGAATTGGAACAAGATCGCGCAAGTCTTCGCCGGCGAC
>JBBRMO010000149.1:0-5628 GCA_038230815.1 Chthoniobacterales bacterium | reverse complement strand
GCCGTGGTCTTGGGCGCCGCCGACGCGCTCGGGGTGGGCGAAGGCGATGGAGCTTTTTTGGCCGCGTTCGCTGCCAAAGGCGCGCAGCAGGCGAGGACCGCGATGAAGGCCGTAATGAGATGGGATTTGTTTTTCATAGGTTGGTTGTGAAGAAGCGGTTGTAGCGGGTTCCGGGGACCAGAGCAATGACGATAATAGAGGTCCCCGAGCAGTTTACGAATTCGCTGTCGTCACGGTCCCGCAGTGGCGGGATCGCCGTGGCAGACACGCCCCGATGGTGCGGGGCGGCTTCCGCAGCGTCTACTCATCCGGCTTGCCCTGGAGGAGCGGCTCGCACGGCAACGTCTCCGGCCCTTTCTCCGTGCAAACGGCATAGTTCGCGCCGGGATACATCGAAATTCCCGCGTATTCGCCCTTCGCGTTCAACGCGTAGAAATTGATTCCGAAGTTCGGATTGCCTTTGCTGTTGAGCAGCCGCTTCTCGACCGTGTTTGCCTTGATCCGCTTGCATGCCTCGAGCCCCGCGTCCTTTGGATGCATTCCGCGGCGCATGTTTTCCACGATCAGGAACGAACAAAGATTGTAGAGGTTTGCTTCGCCCCGCCCGGTAGAGCCGGCGGCGCCAATTTCTCCATCCACGTAAAGTCCCGCGCCGAGGATCGGTGAATCACCGACCCGGCCCGGAATTTTCCACGCCAGTCCGCTGGTCGTGGTCACACCGCAGATCTCGCCTTTGGCATTGATCCCGTCGCAATTGATCGTTCCATAAATGTGGCGCGGATCGAGCAGTCCTTCCGCAACCATCTGTCGCATCACCTTCCGGCGGGCGTCGGCGCGCTTCTCGGGATCCAGATAATGGGAGGGATCCACCCTCCTTTTCCATTCCAGCCAGACCTTTCGAGAATGCTCCGTGTTCAGGTCTTCCTCGATCTTGAAGCCCAGGGAGCGCGCAAAGTCCTGCGCCCCTTGACCGACGATCAGATGATGGTCCGTTTGCTCCATCACCGCCTTCGCCACCAGCGATGGCGTCCTGACTCCCTCGATCCCGGCGACCCCGCCCGCGCGCCGTTTCGGCCCGTGCATGCAACAGGAATCGAGTTGCACCACCCCGTCCGCATTCGGCAATCCGCCGTAGCCCACGCTGTCATCAAGCGGATCGAGCTCGACGATATTGACGCCGGCAATCAGCGCGTCGAGCACATCGGCGCCGCCCTCGGTCATCATCGTGAACGCCTTCTGGACGCAGGTCGTCTCCCCGCCATTCTTATATTTGTTTCCGTTCGCCGAAGCGATCACGACCGGCCTGACTGGTTTCGAATTCATAACGGTAGGAGACTGTCCCAAAAGCGCGCGGGGCGCGACTGCCAGGGTTAATCCACCCGCCACGCTCGACTGGACAAAACGTCGTCTATTCATGCTTCATCCAATCACGAGGCGATGCCTGGTGGCAACCGAATCCGGACTCGCGCGAGTGCCAACCGAGAGCGACCCCCTGGCACCGGCTGCCGCCGAGGTCGTTTACTTCCATTCTTCAGCAGTCGCGATGGTGATGCCGCCATCGTCATGCAGCTGGAGAGTCGGGATCGCGAGGGACGCCCGGAAGCTCGAACACCGCCAGGCTGAAGAGGATTCAGGACGAAAAGTTAAATAATTTCCACGCAAGGAGCGTGTGAGGTCCGAATTATCCATGGCCCCCAGAGATCAAAGAAAGGTAAATTATTATTTCCACACGCCACCTCACCCATTTGCTTCTAACGCTGACCTGCGTCCTCTTCGCCGCCTCCGCCTTCGCCCAAACCGCGCCGGCGTTCAGCCAGATCGTCGTTTTCGGCGATAGCCTTTCCGATACCGGCAATGTGCGGAATAGATCGGGCTCCAAGAGCGGCGGCGCGGTCGATTTTCCGAGCCACACCTTTAATTACGACAACGGCCGTTTCACCAACGACAACGGCACCAATCCCTCCTCCAATACCTATTTCGGCGTCTGGCACGAACAGCTCGCGCGCACCTTCCTCGGGCTTCAGCCCGCGACCTTCAGTCTCAGCGGAGGCCTCAACTATGCCTTCGGCGGCGGGACGACGAATAATGGCACCCATGAGGAGACGGTCACCACGACTCCTTTAGGCAATGTCACCATTACGATCGACGACATGGGCAAGCAGATGGATGATTACCTGGGCTCGCACGCAGTCGACCCGAACGCGCTCTACGTCGTCTGGGGTGGGGGCAATGATCTTTTTAACGATGACAGCTCGACGAATGTCACCGCGACCGCTGCCCGCGCGACGGGGCTGATGAGCCGGCTCGCGCACGCCGGAGCGAAATACATCATGGTGCCGAACGTTCCGCCGCTTGGCCTTATCCCGGAATACGCAGGCGACCCGGCGAAACAGAAATCGCTCAGTGCCGCCGCCGCGCAATATCGCAGCGAACTGAGCGCCGATCTCACGGCAAGCCTGAGCGACCTCGCCTCTCAGGGAATTACGCCGGCGCTTTATCCAGTCGATGTCTGGACAAACACGATCCGTGTCATGACTTATCCGTCGAAATACGGTTTCGTCGATATTAGCCGTTCCTCACAGGGCAACTCAAACGCCAATCCCGACCAATATTTGTTCTGGGACAGGAAACATCCCACTACCGCCGGCCATTACCAGACGGCGAAAGGCGCGAACGACGCCCTAACGCTGCCGTTCACCCCGCCAGCCAAGGCGGTCAATCTCGCCACCCGGGTTTTTGTCGATACCGGCGAGCGCATTTCCATCGCAGGCTTCATCATTACCGGCACAGTCCCGAAGAAGGTTCTCATTCGTGGGATCGGCCCATCGCTTGCCGCGAACGGGGTTCCGACTCCGCTTTCCAATCCCACGCTGACGTTGAACGACAGCACCGGGAAAGTTCTGATGGCAAACGACGATTGGAAGACTTCCACCGATGCTGCTGCGATCATGAACACGGGTATCGCCCCTAAGAACGATCTTGAGTCCGCGATCATCGCCAGTCTTCCGCCGGGCAATTACACCGCTTCGCTCGCGGGCAAGGATGGGGGTATCGGCAATGGACTTGTCGAAGTTTACGATCTCGCGTCGGGGAGCAATTCCACTCTGGCTAACGTAAGCACGCGCGGCTTTGTCGGCGCCGGCGATAACGCCATGATCGGCGGCTTTATCGTCGGAAGCGGAGATAACCCGATTGTGGTGGTGAGGGCCATCGGTCCGACCCTGAGCGCCACCGGTATCGCGAGTCCTTTGCTCGATCCGACGGTTGAGTTGCACGACCAGAATGGTGCCGTCCTCGCCTTTAACGACAATTGGAAAAACGGCCAGCCGCAATCGGTCATTGCCGCGCAACTTGCTCCAAGCGACGATCGTGAAGCGGTCATCGTAGCCTTCACGCCGCCCGGGAATTACACGGCCGTCGTCCGAGGCAAAGCGGATACGACCGGGGTGGCCCTCGTTGAAGTTTACCGGCTCCCGTAAGAATTGGCCCGATTTGTTGGGAGACCGGCGTTCGAAACCACGCCGACGACGGGCAACGTCGTGGGGCTGACTAAATTTCCAACTGGGAGGTCCCGCGGCGCGCTGGGCCAGCCTCGGGATGATACGCAATTTGACGGCGAGGTGACTTATTCTCCGCGCAGTTCGCGAATAGCCTGTCCGTAATCTGGCGTGCGGAAAATCGAGGTGCCGGCGACGAGAATGTTCGCGCCGTTTTCGATGGAGACTCTGGCGGTCCCTGGTTTTATGCCGCCGTCGACTTCGATGTGCAATCTGCCGCCGTTCGCATCGCGCCATTGTTTCGCCTGCCGAACCTTGTCCATCATCTCGGGCCGGAAAGCCTGGCCGCCGAACCCCGGATGCACCGTCATGATGAGGAGCAAATCGATTCCGCCGAGGTAGGGCGCGACGGCTTCAAACGGCGTCGCGGGATTGAGGGTTAATCCGACACCGCAACCCGCCGCGCGAATTGCCGCCAGCGTTTGGGCGACGTCGTGTTTGGCTTCCGATTCAACATGGACGGTGATCGAATCAGCGCCGGCCTCGAGAAAGCGCGGCAGAAAATGATCCGGATGTTCGATCATGAGATGAACGTCGAGCGGCAGCCTCGTGTGTTTGCGGACGGTGGCGACGAGGGCGGGGCCGAACGAAATGTTATCGACGAAATGCCCATCCATTATGTCGAGGTGGAGCCAGTCCGCGCCGGCCTCTTCCGCACGCTGGATTTCAGTTTCCAAATGAGAGAAATCAGCCGCGAGAATGGAAGGAGCGACGAGGACTGCAGGCATGGATTAATGGATTAGTGGAGGAATCGAGGAATGTCGAATCGCCCTTTCTCGGTCGCGAGAGCCCGCCCTTACTCCACGACCTTCATGATTCTCCCTTGACGATAGGGGGCCGCGTTTCATGTTACGGCGATTCAGCCGGCCATTATCGCGCTCGGAGGCGAACACGCTCGGTTGAACGACTAATCTAATTTCATGTTTAATGGACTCTTCGGCTGGTTATCCAGCGACATCGGGATCGACCTCGGGACGGCCAACACGCTAGTCTATGTAAAGGATCAGGGCATCGTTCTGCGCGAACCCTCGGTGGTCGCCGTGCAGGCCGGGACGAATAAGGTGCTCGCGGTCGGCGATGAAGCGAAGCGCATGCTCGGCCGCACCCCGTCGAATATTGTCGCGGTCCGTCCGTTGAAGGACGGCGTTATCGCAGACTTCGAAGTGACGGAAGCGATGCTGCGGCATTTCATCACGAAAGTGCATGGACGCCGCGTTCGGGCGAAACCGCGGGTGGTGATCGCGGTCCCTTCCGGCATCACCGAAGTCGAGAAACGCGCCGTCCGCGAATCCGCCACTCACGCCGGGGCGCGCGAAGTTTATTTGATCGAAGAACCGATGGCGGCGGCGATAGGCGTTGGTCTGCCGGTCCAGGATCCGGCCGGGAACATGATCATCGATATTGGCGGCGGCACCACCGAAGTCGCGTTGATTTCGCTTTCCGGGATCGTCTTCAGCCGGAGCGTTCGGGTGGCGGGCGATGAGCTCGACGAAGCGATCGTGCAATACATGAAGCGGGCCTACAACCTGATGATCGGGGAGCGCACCGCGGAAGAAATTAAAATCAAAATCGGTTCCGCTTATCCGAGCGAAAAAGAAACGAGCGTGGAAGTGAAGGGGCGCGATCTGGTGGCGGGGTTGCCGAAGACCTTGATGATCACATCGCAGGAAGTTCGAGAAGCGTTGCTCGAACCGATTTCCACGATCGTCGACTCGGTTCGGATCACCCTCGAACGTTGTCCGCCCGAATTATCGGCGGACCTGGTCGACCGCGGGCTCGTTCTGGCCGGGGGCGGCGCACTTCTCCGCGGCTTCGACAAGCTTTTGAGCGAAGAAACTGGTTTGCCTGTCCATGTCGCCGAAGATCCTCTGAGCGCCGTCGCGGAAGGAACCGGCAAATGTCTCAATGAACTTAAATTTTTGCGTCAGGTGGCCTCGAGCGATCGAAACTGGCGGTAGGAACAAGTTTGGAATGGGGAATGCGGAATGCGGAATGCATTCCGAGCGCGCATTTTTTCTTTTCATTCCGCCCGCCGCCTTTCGCGTTTCGCAGTCGTCATGAACCGTTCGAG
>JBBRMO010000148.1:0-5655 GCA_038230815.1 Chthoniobacterales bacterium | reverse complement strand
GGCGTTTCACAGAAACGCCCGACAACATGCCGAAATTGAAATTGACTCAGCCGCTAGTCTTTGAGCCCATTTTCATGGAACGGGTCTGGGGTGGGCGCCGGTTGGAATCGCTTTACGGGAAACGGTTACCTTCGGCCGCCCTGATCGGCGAGTCGTGGGAAATCGTTGATCGCCCCGAGGCGCAAAGCGTCGTGCATGAAGGCCCGTTCCGCGGAGTGACCTTGCACACTCTCTGGTCTCAACACCGGGAGGAAATTTTCGGCGGAGTGCCGGACGCGCCGCGGTTTCCAATCCTGGCCAAGCTCCTCGACGCCCAGGAGAATCTTTCGCTCCAGGTTCATCCCCCCACCGCGATCGCGAAGAAGCTGGGCGGCGAATCGAAATCAGAATTGTGGTACATCGCCAATGCCGCGCCCAAGGCGCGACTTTATGCGGGCGTGAAGAGAGGCACGACCCGGCAGAGTTTCGCCCGGGCCCTTGAGCAGGGAAAAGTGGAGAAATATCTCCACGCGATTGAATTGAAAACCGGCGATGCGATTTTTCTGCCGAGCGGCCGGATGCATGCGCTCGGCGCTGGCAATGTCCTGGTCGAGATTCAGGAGAACAGCGACACGACTTATCGGATCTACGATTGGAACCGCGCGATAAAAGGACGCGCTCCAAGGCAGATGCACGTCGAAGAGGCGATGCAGTGCGCCGATTTCAACGACGTTGAGCCGGCCCTATCGCGCCCAGAAAGCGAATCCCTTGTCCGGCATGAACTTTTCGAGATCGACAAATGGAATTTGGAGCAGGCGCGCGAGGTCGCCGACCGCGGCCGTTTTGCGATTGTTGTTTGTCTGACGGGCGGCGTTGAATGCGCCGGACGACAATTCAAACCCGGCGATTTTTTTCTGGTCCCGGCCCAACTGAAAGATCGGGTTGTGCGACCGGCCGGAGAAAATGTGTCGCTGCTGCGCGTGATGGTGCCGGACTAGAGCGTGGCTCCCTCCTTCGCTCCACCGGCACGAGGGCGTGCCGGCTCCAGCGTCCGCGCTGCTCAAATATGCAGTCCGCGCGGAGAGGGCTGCATTGGCTGGACACCGCTAATTTTCCAGAAATCGCCTTCGGCAATCAGGCTGTAAAGAAAGGCTCGCTCTGATCCGTTCCCTGCCCGAAAAAATACCTGCACAAGGGCCGACGAGCCGTCCACTTTTACGAAACCAAATTCGATTCGCGGAAACTCCGTGATGTCGCCGTAGTCCCGACGAATCATGGCTTCGTATTGCGGCGGGGTGAACTTTTGCTGCACGTCGCTCGAAGCCTGTCGGTACGCGTTTGTATAATCCGCCGCGCGAAAGGCAGCCAGGTGCTGCTCAACGACCACGAACAACTGGTGCGGGGCCGGGGGCGGAACCTGTGACCGGACTCGGTGGGTAGCGACGACAGCGGAAGCGCAGAGCGCGAAGAAGAACAACAGAAGCGATGCTTTGATCGGCCGCGTCATGGGGAAGTAAACCTTGCCAGAGGCGTCAATCCCCTCCTGCTCTTGATCATGATCCTGATCCCTCCCCTTCGGCGTTAAGAGCAAAGTTCATGATTAGGATTATGATCAAGAGCAGGATTCGGGCGGAGCCGTGATGCGCCGGAGATACTGAAACGAATAAAGCCCGGTGCTGTGCCCGTCCCTCCAGCGCGGCTGGAACGCGTAACCGCCGATCATCTGCCAACTCACCAGCTCAAAGCTCGAATCCGTGTAAATCACATCGGGCCGCGAAATATTTCCGAGGACGTCCGGCTCGCCACCGCACAATGCGCAAGGGCAGGCGCGCCGGAACCGCTCCAGAGCCAAATAAGATTCCACCCCATCGCTCCATCGCATGGCGATTTCATTCCCGATTAATTGCACGTCCTTCAGGTCGAGTGGCATCGCACCACGAAACTAAGCCTTGTCTGTGACACATCAATCACGGCGTGAGCTTGCTCCCACTCGTTCTCGAGCACGATTACGAAAGAAGGAAGGCCGTAATGCGGGCGGACACAGATCGAAGATCCCCGAGCCGAAGCGAGCTTCGGAGTGCTGCACGTCAAGACCAATCCGCCGGCTGCTCTCCCACACAAAAAACGAGAAATAGCGGCAACTACTCGAGACCGGGTGCGGCGCGGAGCCGGGCGGGCGTTCGCTTTCCGAAAATCGCGGTGCCCACTCGGACAAGGGTCGCGCCTTCTTCGATCGCGACGAGGAAATCGCCGCTCATTCCCATCGAAAGCTGCGGCAAAGGGACCCGAAACTGAGCGGCGAACTCATCGCGCAAGTCGCGCAACGCGACGAAATATTGACGTGAGGCCTCGGACTCCGCGGAGAATGGCGGAATGGTCATGACGCCTTCGATGGTCAGGCGCGGCAATTGGAGCAACGCCTCCATTTGCGCCCGCAGCGAATCCGGCGCGAACCCGATCTTACTCCCCTCGCCCGCCAGGTTCACCTCCAGCAGGACGCGCGGATGCAAACCTTCTTCGTCCGCGATCCGGTCCAGGTCGCGCGCCAATTCAAGCGAGTCGATGCTGTGAAAAAGTTCAAAGAGCGGTAGCGCGGGTCGAATCTTGTTTCTTTGCAGGCGACCGACGAAGTGCCAGTGAGCAGCCGAAGGGAGGAGCGGAATCTTGGCCCGCGCCTCCTGGACCCGGCTTTCCCCGAAGAGCCGCTGCCCTGCGTCGAAGGCCTCACGAATCTTTTCCGCCTCGTGGGTTTTCGAGATGGCGACCAGCTCGATGTCGTCGAGGGCGCGACCGCTCTTCTTCGCCGCTTCCGCGATTTGGGTCCTTACGCGCTCCAGATTATCTGCGATTTCCGTCATGAGCAATTGTAGGGCAGGCGCTCCCCCCGCCAAAATTATTATCACGGCAAGCCGCGCGTTCGCCCTACAATCTCGCTCGCAAATCCCACAATATTTCGGCAGACGACGCGATATGAATCGCGTGTCACTTCGTATCGCCTTTATTTTCGCAATCTTCTCGCACAGGGCAGGGTCGATCTCCAACCGAGCGATACCATCCTCGGTATTCTCCAGAAGAAAATTGGGCAGACGGTCGAGCTGCGAATGAAGCCCGGGGAAAAGATTGGCGGCAAGCTCGAAAAGGCAGGCGACAAATTGGAGAATTTTCGCTCCTCGATGGCGCTGAATTTTTCGACGCCGCGAGCGTGTCAGCGGTGATTGTGCGGACCAGGATCAAGTAAGCGCATATTGTCAGGCGGACGTTTCCTCCTTCCGCCTCGGGATTCGACTTCTCGGGGAAGAACCATGCCCCGAGTGAATCGACGGATCCCGGTCTCCAACGCTGGCGACTACATTCCGGAACTCCGAATCGGCCCGATGGCCACATCAGTCGTGACTTTTTTCTTCGCTAAGTACCACTCGTTGAGGCGCGCACGCTACACGCCTCAGAAATCGAGGAACTTCGCCCTTCAGAAAGCCGTAGTAGCGGTTGGACGGCATCTGTACCAGAATGTGCTGTTCCTCCAGCGCCTGGTTGTTCCCCCCAGAGCTCCCCCACTCCGCCGGTCTGGATAGAAGGGGCCCGGTCGGTGCCACCGCAGGCGCGATGTTTTGGAATTGCGAGTTCGCCTTCCACTCTCTACACCGTCGAGGCATGCGGAGAGCGTTCCTTTTCCTGGCCTGTCTTAGCCTCGGGCTTTTCCCGGGATGCGCGATCCATCGGTCCATGACCAAATCGCTGGCCGAGAAACGTTCTCGCGAGCAGTCCGCGCGGGGCGCAGCGGCGGACTGGCTCGCTTTGATTGATGCGGCGAACTACGCCGCGGCCTATGCCAGGGAACCGACCCGATTGCACGCCGGCACCACCGAAGGACAATTTATCCGCTCGATGGAAGGCCGGCGTCAGCCTTTCGGAAGCGTTCTTTCGAGAAAATTTATCGGGGCTGCTTTCACGCGAAAACTAACCGGGGCGCCCGACGGACATTACGAGAGCATTTTGTTTCGCACATCCTTCGCCCACAAGTCCGTCGCCGCGGAGCGAGTGATTCTTAGTTACGAATCCGGTGAATGGCGGGTGGTGGATTACCGTCTTTACTGACTGCTCCGTGTTTTCGGCGTTTCAAGTTGCAGCCGATAAGCTGCGGGCTAAAATCGAATCGCTGGACCCAACAACTAACCTTCGAACCTCAAAAGTAAGAATATGAAGCTTCCAAAATACATAAACAAAGCGCTGCTCGTGGGCTGCGCGCTCATCCTCACCACATTCGTTTCTCCGGTCGCTCGCGGCAGCGAGGGCGATTATTCGTTCAAGGTAAAGAACACGACGAAAGAATTAATCACAAAAATCCTCGTTTCCGAAGATGGCGAAAAGTACGGCTTTTTCGACATCGGCGCTGGCATCAAGCCGGGCGAGGAAATGACGCTGGTCTGGGATAAATCAACTAACAGCGGCTCTTGCCATCAATGGTTTAAAGCCGTCTGGGAAAGCGGAGAAGAAGGCAAACCGGTCAAATTCGATTTCTGCGAAAAAGGCCTCGAGCTCGAGTTTTAAGTTTCGCCCGATTCACCTCTCCGGGCGAACTGCCTTCGCGGTGGCGTGACTGCCGCGTCGAATAACAAACAGTGTGGGCAGGGTGCGGAGGCGCCCTGCCCTGTTTGTTTCGATCCTCCTATTGCTGGCCGGCGCGCT
Organism: Chthoniobacterales bacterium; assembly: GCA_038230815.1. Lineage (GTDB taxonomy): Bacteria > Verrucomicrobiota > Verrucomicrobiia > Chthoniobacterales > UBA10450 > AV80. Next base: position 990 of record JBBRMO010000148.1, on the reverse strand, counting down.
GGTATTCCTCCAGCGCTTTCGGCATCCATGATTCCAGCTGCTGGACTCGCGTCCCGTGCGAAGGATGTGTGGAAAGAAACTCCGGCGGCTGTGTTCCCCCCGTCTGCTCCATCCGCTTCCAGAATCTGATGCTCTCCTGGGGGTCGTATCCCGCCCGGGCCATGTAGAGCAGGCCGATGTGGTCCGCCTCGGACTCGTGCTCCCGGCCGAAAGGCATCAGCACGCCGAACTTCGCGCCGGCGCCCAGAGCGCCCATGATGGTTCGTTGCTTCTCGTAATCCATGTCCGAAAGCGAAACGGCGACACCTGTCATCAAAGTCTGGGTCAGGTTCTGCTGCAGGACCCGCTGCGCGCCGTGGCGTGAAGTGGCGTGCGCCATTTCGTGGCCCAGCACCGTAGCCAGGGCCGCTTCGTTCTCCGCCACCGGGAGAATTCCGGTGTAAACCACGATCTTTCCACCAGGCAGACAAAACGCATTTACTTTGGCCTCCTGGATGAGCGAGACCTTCCAGTCAAAGCCCTGGCCCGCACTGCCCGTCGCCTTGGCCAGCCGGCCCGCGACCTTTTTGACCATGTCCAGTTCGGGGCCTGCGCCGATTGGGTGCGATTGCGACAGAACCTCCTGATACGCCTGCAAACCGAGCGCCGCCTCCTGCTGGGTCGTGAGCCCGACGTGACTTTTCCGGCCGGTCTCCGGGTTCACGAATTTTTCGGAGGTGAAGTATTGGTAGCCGAAGAAGAGAATGGCAGCGGCGATCGGGAGCCACTTGATGTGGGTGCGATTCATCAGGAGCAGTCTGCGCCATTCTCGAACAAACGCGAGAGCACGAACGCGATCCCCGGCGAAACGCTGTCCAAATGTCGAACGGTCCTTTAGCCGCGACGGCCGTTCCTTCGCCGGGCCTGACGGACCGGAAAATCAATCCAAGGAGCGACTGAGATTTGCAAAGTGCCGCGCCCGGCGGAAATCGTGAGAATGCAATTTCACCT
>JBBRMO010000147.1:0-5731 GCA_038230815.1 Chthoniobacterales bacterium | reverse complement strand
TTTAAGATGCTTGACAGATAGATGTTACCCTGCGCGTCGCTGATGATTCGCACATAGGAATAAGCTTGCTCAGCGAGGAACGGACTTGTCGCGCCGAGGGATTTTTTCCAGATGATCGTGCCATCGGGCGCGAACCGGATGAGCGCATCGTTATTGAGATACTCGGTATGACCGTCGGCGGGCGTCGGTAACGAGAGCTTGCCGACCACAACCACGCCGCCGTCCGGCATCGCCGCGATGCTGGTCGGGTAGTCATCGCCAATGCCATAATAGCCTTGGGAGTCCGGGCCGTTGCCATCGATCCCGAAGCTTTGCGCCCAGGTCGGGATGGCGTGGGCAGATGGCGCGGCCAGCGCGAGCAAAGCCACGAGGATCAGAAGAGAAGTGGAATATTTCATAGGTAATTTACCCCGATTGGATCGCGAAAAGCCGGCGACACATTGCGCGCAAACCTCCCCGTCTCTTATTCTCGCGAGAAAAATCGGCGAATTAGCTCAAAGAATTTTTACGAAATTTCCGGGAAGTCGACAGACGCCCCGTTTGGGCTAGATTTTCCCTCTTGAGTGCTTCCGAGAAATCTTCGCACCCGCCGGCTGTTTCGCTTTCGGAACTGGTGAAAGATCTGTTGCCCGGAAGCGCCGCTGATTCGCCGATGAACCGTGCCCTGCCCGCCGTTTATGACGAGTTGCGCGCGATGGCGGCGAACTATCTGCGGCGCGAGCGATCCGATCACACCCTTCAGCCGACCGCGCTTGTCCATGAATCGTATCTGCGCCTGGTGAATCAGCACGCAGTGGATTGGAACGATCGGCTCCAATTTCTTTCCATTGCGGCCCGCATGATGCGACGGATCCTCACCGATTATGCCACTGCCCGCGGGGCCGAGAAACGAGGCGGTGGCGCGCCGAAAGTGCAATTGGATGCCGCTCTGGATTTTTGCAACGACCGCGCCATCGACGTCGCCGCCGTCGATCACGCGTTGCGGGACCTGGAAACGATGGATCCACGGCAAGCCCAACTTGTCGAACTGCGTTTTTTTGGCGGCCTGACTATCGAGGAGACCGCAGATTTGATGAAACTTTCCCCGGCCACCGTTAAGCGCGAGTGGACGACCGCCCGGCGTTGGTTACGGCGCGAGATCGAGCAGGCTTAAGCTCCTCTAGGGGTTTGAACGCAATGAGCCCTGACCGCTGGCAGCAGGTAAAAAACACCCTGGCTGCCGCGCTCGAGTTTCCGGACCCACAGGGCCGCGCCCAGTTTCTCACCCAAGCCTGCATCGATGACACCGCCTTGCGCAGGGAAGTGCAGTCCCTTCTCGATCAACCCGACGACGAGTTCGAATCGGCCGCTGAAGTGATCGGCATGGCGAATGCGGATGCACTCCAGCCCCCGGACACCGGACGGCAGATTGGGAATTACCAACTCGTCCGCGAGCTCGGACGCGGCGGGATGGGCGCGGTTTGGCTGGCCCGCCGCGCCGATGAGCAATTCGAGAAGCTCGTCGCCATCAAACTGCTCAAGCGCGGGACCGATACCGACGAAGTGCTCCGGCGCTTTCACGCCGAACGCCGGATCCTGGCCCGCCTCGATCATCCCAATATCGCGCGGCTCTTCGATGCCGGCACCGCGGACGACGGCCTTCCCTATTTTGTCATGGAATACATCGAGGGAGTCCGGGTGACTGAGTTCGTCAGGGAACGGCGACTTTCGATTGCGGAACGGCTCGATCTGTTCCGCAAAATCTGCAACGCGGTGCAGTTCGCGCACCAGAATCTGATCGTTCATCGCGATCTCAAACCGGGGAATATTCTGGTGACATCCGGGGGCGACCCCAAGCTGCTCGATTTCGGAATCGCGAAACTGCTCTCGCCCGGCGACGAATCCTGGGAAGTGACGATGGCGGGAAAGGAGCGCCTCACGCCCGGCTACGCCTCGCCGGAACAAGTCCTGGGCGAACCGGTCACCACGGTCAGCGATGTCTACACTCTCGGAGTATTGCTTTACGAAATCCTGGCGGAGCGGCCGGCCCACCGGTTCGGTACCTCCCCACCCACGCAGACCGAGATCTTGCGAGTCGTGGCCCGGGAAGATCCCGTGCGGCCCAGTGTGGCTGCTCTCGATCCAGCGACCGGACGTCAGCTGCGCGGTGATCTCGACACTATCGTTCTGCGCGCGATGGCGAAAGTCCCGGAGCGCCGATACCGGGGCGCAGGAAATCTGGGGGATGATTTGGGCCGTTATCTCGACGGCCGACCCGTCCGGGCTCGGTCCGATACCTTCGCCTATCGAACGCGGAAATTTCTGGGGCGAAACAAAACGGGTGTGGCTACATCCGCTCTGGTGCTCCTCGCGCTTTTGGCCGGTATCATCGCCACTTCGTGGCAGGCGCGCATTGCAAAATCGGAGCGGGCGAAAGCGGACCGCCGTTTTCAGGAAGCCCGCAGGATTGCCAATTCCCTGATGTTCGAGCTTCACGATTCGATCAAAGATATTCCCGGAGCCATGGCCGCCCGTCAGCTCCTGATGCGGCGCGCCCTGGAATATCTCGACGGCCTCGCCCGCGAAGCCGGCGCTGACCTGTCCCTCAAGAGTGAACTGTCCATCGCCTATGAAAAAATCGGCCTCGTTACTTTTGATGTTCAACAGGCGATGGACGCCCGTCGCAAGGCGGCGACCATTAATGAAGAACTCGTCAAAGTCGCGCCGAAGAACAGCCTCTATCGAAAGCAACTGTCGGAAAGCTACGGCAATTTGAGCGACGTAATGAAAATCGCGGGCCACTCCAGCTCATCAATCGATTACGCCCGGAAATCGCTCGCGATCGCAGAGTCGCTTTCCGCCGATTACCCGAGAGACAACGAAGCCCGCGCCCGTCTCGCCGGTTGTTACTTGTCGCTCGGTCTCGTTCTGGTCGATGCCGGCTATTTCGAAGAGGCGCAGCAAAGCGATCTCAAAGCATTGGAGGTCCAGAAAAAAGTGATGGCGCAGGACCCTTCGAGCCGTGAAGAACGACGCGAACTCGGGGCCTTTTACGGCTCGCTTAGCAATGTCCTCGAAGAGTCGGGGAATTACGCCGCGGCGCTCGAATACGAACGCAATGAATTGGATATTGCGCAGGAGTTTTTCCAGGCCGATCCCGAGAATGCTCGATCGCGCCGGGACATGTGGGCCGCGCTTTTCCGCAAAGCCCGCCTCCTCGGCTTCACCGGCCAGACGGATGAGGCCCTCGAAAATTACAATCGGGCGGTCGGGCTGATTGAAGCTCTCGCAGTGGCAGATCGGGCGGACAGGGGTCATCGACGCTGGGTGGCATTGACGCATTTTTCTCTGGGCCAGTTTCTGGCGACGGTCAATCAAAGCGATCGGGCGCGGGGAGACTACGCCAGAGCGATGGCCATCAGTGAAGACCTCCTGGCCGCGGATCCGCAGCGCATCGAAACCCGGAGAGATCTGGCCAAGATCTACGAAGCACTCGGTCTGCTATCCCATGGAGTCGGAAATATCGCGCGTGTCCTGGAATACCTGGAAAAAGCAAGATCGCTGGCTGAGGAATCGGTGGCGCAGGATCCCGGCAATTTGCGCGCCCGCACTCGCCTGGCCCAAATCTACGCCGATCTCGGATTGGTCTGCGTCGCGACTTCCGACCCGCGAGCGGCCCGGGCCTGGTATCAACGAAGTCTCGATATCTGGCAGCAGATGAAAGAGCAGGGCACGCTTAATGGAGTCGACGCCAACAAGCCCGAAGAAATAGCGCGCGCGATCGCGAAGTGTGACGCCGCCTTAAAGTAGACCTCACTCTACCCCGCTTCTGGAACTCAGGCGGATCAACGGCCGGCCCGCACCGTGCGCAACGCCTGAAGCGATTGCTCAAGGTCCGCGATAATCTTGTCGAGCCCCGGTGCTGCCTCTCCGCTCGGACCGCTGGCTTCATCGCGCGCTTTCAACCCGGCCCGCAGTTCGACGAGGTTGCTCCGCATTTCCATGTGGTAGACCACCTGGCGGCTCAGAATTTGCAAGGCGTGCAGTTGCGTTTCGGACAATTCGCGCGGCTCGCGATCGATCACGCACATCGTCCCAAGGACGTGGCCGTCCGACGAAACCAACGGGGCCCCGGCGTAAAAACGGATGTGAGTCTCACCGGTGACCAGTGGATTCTGCGCGAACCGATCGTCTTTCGACGCGTCCGGCACGACGAACATCCCGGGTTGCATGATGGCATGCGTGCAGAACGCCTGGGCCCGCGGCGTTTCCTGAATCTCCAGACCAACCTTCGATTTGAACCACTGGCGGTCGGCGTCGATCAGACTCATGAGCGAAATCGGCACGCCGCAGATGATCGCGGCGAGCTCAGTGAGTTCGTCGAACCGATCCTCCGGTTTCGTGTCGAGAATCTTATACCTCCGGAGAGCGCGCAACCGCTCCTCCTCGTTTTGCGGCATCGGGTAACTCATCGAGTTGCAATCTATTGAAGATCGTCAGCTTCGACCAGACCGATTCCAGCCCGTCCACCCGTCGGTCGATTCGCCGCCGCGCCACCGCATTTCACGATAGCTTAAAGCTGCGAACCAGCGATCTACTGAAGATTGTACGCTTCGACGACCGCGATTCCGGTCGTGTCGTTCTTCCCGCGGACGACGGCGGTGTAGTTACCGGGAACTAATGTCGCCAGGATCGCTGGCTCCTTGTCGTTCGCCGGCGGAATGGTGGTCGCGATGATCTCGCTCTCCTGCGTCGCCCGCCAATCATCGTTGCTGATCACCCCGCCGTTGCTGTCGTGTAGCTCCAGGGTTGGATCGGCCAGAGCTCCGGCAATACCGAAGCCGCTGAGGGTGGGCCCTGTCACCCGGACGAGCACTTTCGCAGGCTCCGTCCCGCCGATGATGAAGCCGCCGATCATGACATTATCACCCGTCTGCACCAGGCCGCGGGTGGCGATGTTGGCTAACTGCGGCGCGCCCGCGCTGTCCAGGTCATAGACTTCGGTCAGACCGATCCCGACCTCCCCGCTGACGTTGCGCAGGATGGCGGTGTAGTTACCCGGTGCCACGGTCGCCACGATGACCGATTCCTTCGGGTTACCCGGCGAGAACCCGGCCGGGATCAGGGCCGCATCCCCCTGCTGCCAATCATCATTCACGACATGGACGCCGGTTCCGTTCAATTCCAGGATCGGATCAGCAATCGCTCCCGCCAGACCGGTCGATGGTCCCAGCCCTCGGATCAGCACTTTCTTGGTCGTGCCCGGATCACCCGTTATAATGAAGCCTTCGATCAATCCATTATCGCCGCCCAGAATCTGCAACCGCGTAGCGATGTTTAAGGGCTGGCCTTTCTTCGGGTTCGGCTTTGTCGGATCTACCTTCGTCACCGACCCGGTGCTCGTGAAGATGAGTTGAGCGTTCGAGCTCACTGATGCGAACGAGCCATTGACCGAACTGTAGCTAAGCGGAACAAAGGTAGCTCGCGCGTCGGGTAGATAGCCATTGATATTCCTCACCTCCAGCTTGCCTCCGAGATTCGCAGCCCCACCGATAAAGAGCTGATCAGAATCGGTAGGAAGATCCCCCCCGTTCTCGACCACCAGTGAGCCGTTCGCTCCCTGCGTGAAACTACCCGTCACCGCCATCGTGCCAGCTGAATGGCCGGGCAGGATGTAGCCGCCGTTGTTCGTTAAATCGCCCACGATCACGCCGCTACCGGTAAGAACGCCACCATCCAGGATAACCGGCCC
>JBBRMO010000146.1:0-5745 GCA_038230815.1 Chthoniobacterales bacterium | reverse complement strand
ACGGATCTGCAGAAAGCGATCGCGGATCGGTTTGGCCTGCGGTGTGTCGAGACCCTCACCGGCTTCAAGTATATCGGCGCGAAACTCCGCAAATACGAGCAGGTGCTAACGGACTCCCTTGATCGGGACGCGCAGCGGCGTCCGACTGATCCGGCTCCGCTCGCGGACAGCCCCGCGCGCCGTCCCTACCACGAAATGTCGGAAGAAGAAACGCGCAGCCTTCGGCTCGAGCGATCCTCTTATTACGTCTTTGGCGGCGAGGAGAGCTATGGATACAGCGGCGGCGATTTCGTTCGGGACAAGGACGGGAACGGCGCCGCCATCATGTTTTGCGAAGTGGCGGCCTACGCGAAATCGACCGGGCTGACGGTCGTCGCCTTGCTGGACGAGATATTTTCCGAGTTCGGTTATTTCGAGGAATACACGGGGGCGCTTACCTTCGAGGGGGCGGAGGGCGCAGAAACGATCAAGCGGCTGCTCGCTTCGTACGTTGCCAATCCGCCGGCCGAGATGCTCGACGCCCGGGTGGCGCGCCTGAGGAATTTCGAGACCGAACCTTTTCGTGATGTGGAAGGCGACGAAATCCCGAAGGAAAAGATGCTGATTTTTGAATTGGAAGATCAAACACGGATTGCCGTCCGCGGTTCGGGGACGGAACCCAAGATTAAATACTACCTCTTTGCCCGACAGCGCCCCGGGCCGTCGAAAGCTACCGCCGAAGAACTGGCGTCGATCAAAAAGAAAGTCAGCGTCCGTCTGCAGGAACTTTGGCGATGGTTACGTGCAGATGCCACCGTCCGGGCCGGCGGATAAACTCTCGACATCTCGTTGAAGCGAAGGAAGGTTTTCCCATGGGCCGCGAAATTAAACTCGATGGCGGTGAAATTTCGATCCTGAAAAAGATCGGCCTCTCCGGTTCGCCCCTCTTCGGCAAGCTTTTGCTCGATCGCACCGAAGGAATGGAGACCGGCGAATTTCTCGATACCCTCTGCGGACTGATCGACCAGGGCCATGTTCTCTCGAACAAAGTAAACGTTCGTTTGATGGCCGACGTCGAGAAGGCGTTTTTCCGGGTAAATCCAGCGCACGCGAAGGATTTGCAGGAAGCGGTGAACCCGAGCCGGAAGCGCGAGCGCGAACGCTCGGAGCGGTTGCGGCGCCGCTAAGAAACGGCGTGGCGCGCATCCCGATAGTAATGCGGCTCTGGCCATGGCTGGCGGCCCTGGCGACCGGCGTTCTCTACGCCGGATGTTTTGCGCCGTTCAATTACGACTGGCTTTGCTGGGTCGCGTTGATCCCCCTCCTGGCGGCGGTTTGGTTTTCCGGCGAAGGATCAAAGCGCCGATGGCTTCGCGACCTCTTGCTCGGATACGTCGCAGGCCTCCCATTTTTTTGGATCGTATTTTCCTGGCTCCAAACCGTCACGGTCCCCGGCTGGTTGTTGGTGGGCCTTTATATGGCATTCTACCTGGCGGCCTGGGCGTGGTTCTGCGGCCGGCTGCGACCGGGCCTGCGAAGGGCGCCGCGTGAGAAATCGATCGAAGGACTCGACGCCGTCTCGCGCCGGCTGAATGAGAAGTATGCGGCGGAGCATTCTGCCTCGTCGGACCCAGCTGTAACCGCGAATAATTCGGGAGTCGCTATCGATTCCTCGGCGCGTCGCTCTCCGTGGTTAAGCTCTCTTAACAACCTGCGGCTCGCATTTCTTCTCGCTGCCGGATGGATCGTCCTGGAATCGCTCCGTGGAATCGTGTTTTCCGGCTGGAGCTGGAACTCACTCGGGTCGGCCCTCCACGCGCAATTGGTCATGATTCAGATCGCTGAATTCACTGGCGTCGCCGGCCTTTCGTTCCTGGTCGCCTTCACGAACGTCATCCTGCTCGCGACGGTTCGCCGTTTCATTCTCGAAACTCAGGTCCGTCCGATGCGCCCGCATTTCGATCTCACCCTGACCATGGCCGGCATCATCGGCGTGATGGCATTCGGGGTTCATTCGCTCCACGTCCGGCGCGAGACCCGCCCACTCAACGTCGCCTTGGTGCAGCCAAATATTCCGCGCGAGGAAAAATTCACCGTCGAGTTTGCGACCAAGACTTTCGAACTGTTCACGCGGCTCAGCCGCCCCGCGGTAGAAGGAAACGCGCGCGCAGATTTGCTCGTCTGGCCGGAAAGTTCGATGCCGGGGCCGGTCCTCAACGACGAGCTCAGCCACAAATTCGTGATGGATTTCTCCGCGGCGGCCCGGACCGATTTGGTGCTGGGCACAATCGATCTGGACGAGACCCGCGCCTACAACGCTGCGATACTGGTCTCCGACGGTGGCGCGCGCCTCCAGGTTTATCGCAAGATTCATCTGGTTCCGTTTGGCGAATATGTCCCGGGCCGGCATACGATTCCGTTGCTCGCCCGCATCGTCGGCGATCAGGTCCCGGACGATTTCGCTTTCGGGACCGAATACACGGTTTTCAAACTGACGAATGACAAGGCGCGAGTCGCTCCGCTGATTTGCTTTGAGGACACGATCGGAGATCTGACCCGACAATTCGTCCTGGGTGGCGCCAATCTGCTCGTGAACGTGACGAATGACGGCTGGTTTCAGCGCTCGGCTGGAGCCCAGCAACACGTGGCGAATGCCGTATTTCGCTGCGTGGAAACCCGTTTGCCGATGGTGCGCGCCACGAATACCGGCGTCACCTGTTTCATTAACGAATTTGGCAACATCACCCAAACCCTGTTGGACGAAAATCGCAGCCAGTTCACCGAAGGCACACTGACCGGGCAGGTCGCGATCGTGAAGAATCCCGAGCTAACCTTTTATGTGGTGCACGGCGAACTTTTCGCGCACGCCTGTCTCGGCATAACGATCTTAACCCTGGCCTTTCTGGCGGTGCGATTCGTCATGCAACGGCGCCACCGTTATCCCGGGCGGAGCGCAGCGCAGTCGATCGATCCCGTTGCGAAACCTTGAAGCTGGCGACTCTGGATCCCTCCACTCCGCCCGGGATAATGGTGATTTTCCGTGCGCTCTAAACATATTAGGCAATTGTTCCCTTCTTCATGCCTGCCAACAACGAATTCGCCATCTACGTGCGCGGGCTCCGGAAATCCTACGGTAGCTTCGAAGCGGTCAAAGGCATCGACTTCGAAGTCCGGCCCGGTGAAGTCTTCGGTTTGCTCGGGCCGAATGGCGCCGGCAAAACGAGTACGGTCGAGATCCTGGAAGGTTTGCGTCCGCGGACGGCCGGCGACGTGAAGGTGCTGGACTTCGATCCCGATCGGCAGAAGCAGCGGCTCAAGGACCGAATCGGTGTTTGCCTCCAGGCCACAAACCTTCCCGACAAGATCACCGTTCATGAAGCACTCCAACTCTTCGGCGCGTTTTATACTCGCAACATCGACGGTGACGCGTTGTTGAAACGGTTGCAGCTTTGGGAAAAGAAAGACTCCGGCTACGCCACGCTTTCGGGCGGACAGAAGCAGCGACTCGCGATTGCGCTCGCGCTGATTAACGATCCGCAGCTCCTATTTTTGGACGAACCGACGACAGGACTCGATCCGCAGGTGCGTCTGGAGATTCGCGATTTGATCGAGGAACTGAGGGCCGAGAAACGGACGATCGTCATGACGACGCATTATATAGAGGAGGCTGAACGACTCTGTGATCGCGTCGCGATCATCGATTCCGGCGAGATCATCGCCAGTGGCTCTCCGCGCGAACTCCAGGCCAGGAGCGCGAACCAGGCTGCCATCGAAATTGCCCTCACCCAGCCGTGGCACGGCGAGTTGCCGGCCTGGCCTCACGCGATTCGCAGCGCTTTGAGCGATGATGGGCGGCAGATCAAAGTCACCTCCGAACATCCGGCGCGCACCCTGGTGGAGATGGTGAAATGGGTCGATGTGCAGAAGATCGATCTCGACGACGTGCATCTCACTCGGCCGACGCTGGAGGATGTGTTCATCGAACTGACCGGAAAGAAATTGCGCGATTGAACACACACCCAGCGATGGCCTTCACGTTGACCTGCATCTTCTGGAGCCAGAAGAGAGACTGACTAACGCAATGAAAGCCTTCCTCGCCTTTGCCCGGATCGACCTGAAGCTCGCGCTGAGAAATCGCTCGGTCCTATTCTTTAATTACTTTTTTCCGCTGATTTTCTTTTTCGTGTTCGGCTACTCGATGCACGCCGAGCAAGGGTCGCGCATCATCCAGGTCATCACGATGGTCACGGCCATCGGCCTCCTCGGGAATGGTTTGTTCGGGGCCGGAATGAGAGCGGTGCAGGATCGCGAGACCGATGTGCTGCGGCGTTACAAAGTCACTCCGATCACACCCGTCCCGCTTCTCGCAGCTTCGATGGTGACCGGCGTGATCCTTTACCTCCCGGGTTTGATCGCGACCCTCATTCTGGCCAATCGCCTTTTCGGGATGGCGGTTCCATCGAATCTCGGGTCGCTCTTCCTCTTCGCGATCATCGCCTGCGTGGCGTTCCGATCGATTGGGCTAATCATCGCTTCCGTCGTCAATTCGTCGCAGGAAAGCCTCATCCTCATCCAACCGCTTTACATGGCGATGTTGTTCCTGAGCGGCGCCACTTTTCCGCTCAGTTTCTTTCCCGATTGGCTGCAAATCGTGACGCAATTCATTCCCGCCACCTATCTGATGCTCGGGCTCGCGGGTATTTTGCAACATGGCGAATCGGTCCTGCAGAACTGGCAGGCAGTCATCGCGCTCGTGGTAACGGCGCTGGTTGGGTTGTTCATCGCCACAAAACTTTTTCGGTGGGAGAAAGAAGAGAAGCTCCGCAATTCCGCCAAGCTCTGGGTCCTGGCCGCGCTGGCGCCGTTTCTGATTCTCGGGCTCTATCAATCCTGGAGCCGGCAGGACCTGGCGAAGGCAAAGATTCTCGCGCGTGATATGGAGCGCGGAAAAACATTGCTGATCCAGAACGCCCGCGTCTTCGTCGGGAACGGAAAGGTAATCGAATCGGCTTCGATCCTGATCAAAGGCGGAAAGATCGCGGAGATTTACGAAGGCGCTTCGCCAGAAGCGAAAACATTGAAGGCCGATGTGTTCGAGGCCGCCGGCAAAACGGTGCTGCCCGGCTTGATCGACGTGCACGTGCATTTGGGAGCGACCGGCGGTTTCGTCGAGGATTACACGAAGTTCGACGCGAAGAAGGCCGTTGAGCGGGAAATGCAGTCGTATCTTTTTTGCGGTGTCACTGCCGTGCGGAGTGCAGGCGATGCCGTCGACGATACCCTTAAGGTCCGCAAGCTTTTCGGCAGCGGCGAGAAACTCGGGACGGAATTGTTTCTCTGCGGGCCGCTCTTCACCGCCGAGGGCGGACACGGCACCGAGTACGGGAAGTTTTTGCCGGAAGCGATGCGAGCTGGTTTTATCGCGCAGTTTGTCCGGACTCCGAAATCGGCCGAAGAGGCGCGCAAGCAGGTGGATGCCCTCGTGACCCAGCGGGTCGATGCAATCAAGGGCGTGCTGGAAGCCGGTGTCCCCGGTTACCCATTTAATCGAATGGATGTGAACATCCTTCGCGCCGTGACGGAGGAGGCGCACGCGAAGGGTCTGCCCGTGGCCGTCCACACCGGTAACGCTCAGGACGTCGTCGATGCGGTTTCGCTTCCGGCGGACTCCATCGAGCACGGTTCTTTTGTGGATGAGATTTCCGACGCGACCATCGCCGAGATGAAGGCGAAAGGAATTTTCTACGACCCGACGCTGAGCGTGGT
>JBBRMO010000145.1:0-5793 GCA_038230815.1 Chthoniobacterales bacterium | reverse complement strand
AATCCATTGAGTAGGACGGAAACGGTGCCGCCGGCCGGCGTTCGCACCTGCACCGGCTCATCCTCGCGGACGCCCAGCAGGGACCTCCCGGATTGTTCGATAAGAATTCCGTCGTTCACCGTGGGCCAGGCGCCCTTGTCGCGGTGAATCAGGTTCACTTTTTGTTGCCCGAAATCCTGCAGCACGGTGAGTCGCATCGGAAACCACTCGCCGGATTTGCCGGCCACGCGCGTGAACGCCGTCGCCCTCGCCTCGACCTCCGCCACGCCGGGCCGGGAACGAACGAGATCGAGAAGTTGTGGATCGATCTGGTCGAACCAAAGAATGATATCGGAGCCGTCGGCGCGGCGGTAACTTTTCTCGATCTCCCGCGCCAGGACCGAACGCGCATTCAGTGCCGTCATTACACCCGCGCTGCCTGAAACCAGAATCGCCGCGATGAGGAAAATCAGGAGACGGTGTTGCCGGAAATCGCCGGCGATTTTCCGCCATCGCGTATTCATCCGCGCGCGGAATGGTTCATCTCGTCGGCGACGATGAGTCCGTCCCTCAACTGGATGACGCGATGGGCGCGGCGGGCGAGATTGTTGTCGTGCGTGACGATGAGCAGTGTCTTGCCCTCGCCCATCAGGCCATGAAAAAGTTCGACCACGGCCGCCGAAGTTTCGGAATCGAGATTGCCGGTCGGTTCGTCCGCGAGCACGATCGGAGGATCGTTGGCGAGAGCACGCGCAATGGCCGCGCGTTGCTGCTGCCCTCCGGAAAGGGTTGAGGGAAGCTTCACCGCCTGGTCGCTTAAGCCGACGAGTTCAAGCAATTGCCGGGCGCGGGCGCGGCGCTCGCTGCGCGGGATTTTGCCGACGAAATCCATCGCCAGCAGGATATTTTCCTCGACCGTTAACGTCGGTAGAAGTTGGAAGAACTGAAACACGACGCCCACGTTGCGGCCGCGCCAGAGCGCCATTCTGTTTTCGCTCAGACGGCTCAGATCTTCACCCGCCGCCCGCACTTCGCCCGACGTCGGCCGATCGATTCCAGCAATCAGGTTGAGCAGGGTTGATTTGCCGCTGCCAGACTTGCCCAGCACCGCGAGGAAATCTCCCGGCGCCACCCGCAGAGATACCCCGCGGAGCGCTGGAAACGATTGCCCGCCCCGCGAGCCAAAAGACTTCCTCGCCTCCTCGAGTTGGATGATGTCCGCGTGATCCGACGCGACCGCCGACCCAATCATTGGCGTTTAACCGTAAAGAAATCCGCGCTCAGCAGTTTGCCGCTCGCGTCGAACTTGAACGTGCGTTCTTTCGTTCCCCGCTCGGCGGAACGAAATTCCATTTTGGCAATCCGCTTTTCACCTTCGCGCTCGATGCCGGCAATCACATCTCCTCCGGTGCCTTTATCTTCACCATCGCCTGCAGGAATATTTCCGGGGCGCTGCTTTCTTCTGGAAGATCCTCGATCGCGTAACGATCCGAAAGGAGAGGCTTCAGCGATTTGCCATCGTGAATCCGCATCGCTTCCGCAAATGCATTCATAAAATCGAGGACCTGCTTGTCCGGCGTCACGCCGGGCGCGAACGAAACCGTCGCGGCTTTGGCATCGGGCGGCCCGGGAGTGGGCGCGGGCGGTGTTCCGTGGAGCCACGATTTGAGATCGGCCCGGGTTCCAACGGCGGAAAGCAGAATGAGGATCAGAACAAGTCGTTTCATATTCGGTGACGCTGTGAGACAGAGAGAGCGCGATGACCGCTGGCAAAGGGGATGACCGTTGAAAGGAGTGGCTGGTTACAGGAACTTTCGCGAAGGACCCTTCGCGGTCGACAAAACAACTTCCGATCTCCGGAAATTTTCGGCAAAGTGGTCGGCCTAATTGAGCACGAGCAAGAGAGACGAAGAAATCGGATCGGGACTTCCGGAAGATCTCGACGCTCTGCCCCGGCTCGACGGCTTCCGTTTGCGCGGCATCGAGATGACGCGGCTGGAGACGTTTATCGATGCGGCGTTCGCCTTCGCCGTAACCATGATGGTGATCGCCGGGGACCGTGTTCCTGACGATATCGTTACGCTCCTGGCGGCATTCAAGAATGTGCCCGCGTTCGTCGCAGGCATCGCCGTCCTGGGAATTTTTTGGCGGGGCCATTGGAAGTGGAGCCGCCGCTACGGTCTGGAAGATGGCGTCTCGATCTTCATCAGCTGGACCCTGCTGGTCACAATCCTGATCTATATTTACCCGCTGAAGGCGCTTTTCGGGTCGATGTTTTACCTGCTGAGCGATGGTCGGCTCGGCCAGGCCCTCGGAATGCGAAGCGTCCCGCAAGTGCGAGCGATTCTTGCCATATACGCGATGGGCTTCGCTGCCATCGCGATTGAAATCATTTTGCTTAACCTGCGCGCCTGGCAATTGCGCGAGCCGTTGCGCTTGAACGCGCGGGAACAATTCCTGACGCGCGCGGACATGATGGGTTGGAGCCTTCCGGCCACGGTGGGTATCGTCGCGCTCGTCCTGGCGCTCACTCTTCCCGCGGACTCTCTCGGCTGGAGCGGCTGGATCTATTTTTCACTGGCCGTCCTCGTGCCCGTTCATAAACGGTTTCTTAGACGCAGGCGAAGCGAATGAAAACCCTGCGCAAGATTTTCGGAAACCTCTGGGTGTTGCCTGGGTTGGTCGCCTGCGGAGTGAGTGTCGCGGTTGTTTGGCGGAATCCGAGCTTCGGACATGCCGAGGTCTCCGGCGTGGCGCTGATGGCATTGCTCTTCAGGCTCGCCACGCAGGATTTATCCTGCGCCTGGGCTCGAACGAAAAAACCTTTTGGCGATCATGTTCATCCACGCGGCGACCGACTTGTGGCCGAACTTGAAAGAGTTCGTCGCAACCTGGGAAATCGAGACGGAAGACAGGAGTTAATGTCCGGATAAGGTTCAAAACGATGCAGGCGGAAAGAGCTCTCGGGATTTTGCACGAGTGGGTGCAATCGGAAAGTTTGCGGCGGCATTGTTATGCCGTTGCGGACTCCATGAAATTTTTCGCGCAGAAATCGGGCGCGGATCCGGATCTTTGGGAATCCGTGGGGCTTTTGCACGACATGGATTACGAACGGCATCCGAACCAGGAGCAAAGCCCGACCCAGGGCCATCCGTCCGTGGGGGTGGCGTGGCTGCGCGCGCAGGATTGGAGCGAGGAGGTTTGCCGCGCGATTCTTTCCCATGCCGATTATGCCGGCGTCACGCGCGAAACGTCGCTCGAGCGCACGCTCTACGCCGTGGACGAATTGAGTGGCTTTGTCATGGCGGTCGCGCGGGTCCGGCCGTCGAAAAGCATTCACGAGGTAGATGTCGCGTCGGTGAAGAAGAAAATGAAGGACAAGGGTTTTGCTCGCGCCGTGAATCGGGAAGACATCACCCGCGGCGCGGCGGAGCTGGAGAGACCCGTGG
Organism: Chthoniobacterales bacterium; assembly: GCA_038230815.1. GTDB lineage: Bacteria > Verrucomicrobiota > Verrucomicrobiia > Chthoniobacterales > UBA10450 > AV80. The sequence goes on along the minus strand of JBBRMO010000145.1, from coordinate 2,365 downwards.
AAGAAGTGATCGCGGATGTGATTGCCGCGTTGCAAAATGACGCGGACCGGCTGGGCCTCGCCGGCGACCAGAAACCGGCCCCGTAAAAATAATGATGACGCCCGCTGGAATAACGGTGCGGGAATTCCGGATGGCCGATTACGATGGTGCCATCGCGCTTTGGAATCAGGTGGACGGAGTGGAAATCTGCGAAGGCGATTCAAGGGAAGAAATCGCGGAATATCTAAAGCGAAATCCGGGGCTAAGTCGTGTCGCCGAAGCCAATGGACAAATTGTTGGCGTTGCTCTTTGCGGGCATGATGGGCGACGTGGATGGATCTATCACCTTGCCGTCTTGCCCTCCTGTCGGCGGCAGAAAGCAGGAAAGCTGTTACTTGAAGATTGCGTGCGCGGACTCCGCGAAGCCGGCCTGAAACGCGCCATCATTCTCGTGGCCGGCGATAACCCGGCCGGTCATGAGTTCTGGTTGCGGAATGGATGGGAAGACATCGACGGCGCGATTCCGATGACCATGGACCTGTGAACGAAGTGATAAGTTTTAAGTTATTCTGGTTAACCCTTGCCCTGGCTCTTAACACTTAAACCTTAACACTTAAAACCTGGAACCTATTTCGCCGGCGGCGTCGGATTCCGGTTCGGATACGGCGGGACCGGCGGCAAATCATAGCCTTTGGTCTTCATATCCTTCTGGATTTCGTCGATCGCGCGGTTGAGTTGCTCGTCTTCGCCGCGGAATTCTTTCGCGGGATCATTGTCCACTACGATGTCGGGATCGACGCCGTGACCTTCAATGACCCAACCCTTGCCATCCTTCGCGTACGGCGCAAACTCCGGCCGGAAGAGCTGGCCCCCATCCGTGAGCGGAAGCGGGTTCCGAATTCCAACCACCCCGCCCCAGGTCCGTTTACCGATAAGCTTGCCGAGGCCAAGCGACTTGAACCGGTAGGGGAAAATGTCGCCATCCGACGCCGAAAACTCATCGCACAGGGCCACCATCGGCCCGAGGAAGGTCTGCGGCGGATTCGTCTGCGGAGTGCCATTGCGCGCGATCTCCACCATCACGAGGCTGCGCCGCAGTCGATCGATCACGAGTGGTGAAACAAAGCCACCGCCATTCCCGCGCACGTCCACAATCAGGCCTTTCTTGCGGACCTGCGGGAAGTATTGCTTGGTGAATTCATTCAAGCCCGGCTGGCCCATATCGGGAATATGAATATAACCGATCTGTCCGTTGGTTTTCTTGCTCACCTCATCGACGTTCTTCTGCACCCACGCGCGATAGTACAGCGGCGATTCATCCGCGATCGGCACTACCGTGATGTCCCGGGCGCCATCGTCGGTTGGCTTCGAGTTAACCCGCAGGACCACCTGCTTGTCGGCCGTGCCAATAAGTGCGTCGTAGATATTGGCAAGCGAACTTACAGGCACGCCGTTGACCGCCAGGATGTAATCGCCCGGCTTTAGGTTCAATCCTATCGCCGTGAGAGGAGAACGGGCATGCTTGTTCCAATTTTCGCCCGGCAGGATCTTCTCAATCTTATAGGCTTTCGAAGCGGGATCGCGCGAGAGCTGCGCGCCAAGCAGGCCCAGTTTGATCCGAGGCGTCTCCGGTCGCTCACCGCCCGCGACATAAGCGTGGCCGTTGTTCAGCTCGCCGATTAATTCGCCGATGAGATAAGTGAGATCGTTCCGATGATTCACGAACGGAACCAGCACGGCATACTTGTCGTGCATCGCCTTCCAATCGACGCCATTCATGTTCGGCGCGTAAAAGAAATCGCGCATGTGGCGCCAGGATTCATTGTAGATCTGGGCCCATTCCGCGTGACGATCGAGCTTCATGTCGAGCCCGGCCAGTTTCAGGTGGTAATCCTTCCCCGCCTTCTCGTCTTTTAACTCCAGCTTGTCCTTCGGCAGATCGATCATGGCGTATTCCTTGCCGACCTTCACCAGCATCTTCTTTCCGTCCGCCGTAATCTCGTAGTTGCTGACGTCACCGAGAACTGTCTCTTTGCGGTCTTCCAGGCTATAGGAGCAAAGGTGCCACCGGCGGCCGTCCGGTCCGCCTTCGTCGTCCTCCTCGCCGCGATCATCCGCCACGGTGCGACGCATGTAAAAAATCCGGTCGTTGACCATCCGAAGGTTAGTGTAGTTGGCCGAAGGAATTTCGAGCGCAACCAGCCGGTCGTGAATCCCGTCCAGGTCCACCTTAACGGTAACCGGCTTCCTGGCTTTGGGATCCTTGTCCTTGTCGTCCTTCTTGGGCTCATCCCCTGTCTTCTTGTCAGGCTTGGCCTTGTCCCTGTCCTTGTCGCCCTCCTTGTCCTTGTCATCGGGCTTCTCTTTGTCCTTGTCCTTCTTCTTT